>NZ_JAMXRY010000013.1:0-101592 GCF_024124525.1 Halomonas sp. OfavH-34-E
TCGCCGGCTGGCGTCCGATCGGCGCCCAGCGCGCCCGCAAGCTGCGCCGCCGCGGCGAGGCCGTCGAGTGGCGCCCCACCCTTCACTCCCTCGCCTGGCTGCCAGGCGGCCGATAGCAATCGGAGACAGCATGAATATCGACATCGAAGCGTTGGAGGCCGCCGCAAAGGCGGCCACGCCAGGCCCGTGGGTGCGCGGGCCATACGGCGGCATCTACCCGGCCCCGCCTGAAGGCTCAGATAAGCGCATTGGCGGGTCCGAAATAGGCGGCTGCAGGAACAGCAATCACGTCCCGAGAAGGCATGCCGAGGAGAATGAGCGCTTCATGGCCGCCACCAATCCCGAGGTGGTGCTCGAACTGCTGAGGCGACTGCGCGATGCCGAAGGCAACCACGCGGCGTCGTGTATCTACTGCGGTGAGGCCGTCATCTACGACGTCCGCCAGGTCGGTGAGATCGAGTCTGCCCACCATCTGCTGGTCGAGCACGACCGCCAGTGCTCGAAGAACCCGGTCGTCCAGGAAGTGGGCGCCCTGAAGGCGCACTGCCGAGAGCTGCGACTGGCGCTATTCAATGCCGGCGCCGAGGCCGCTGGCGTCGCCGAGCGGCTGTCAGGCGAGGACGTGATGGGGCCCGACCCCGGCAGCGCCCTGCTGCAGCCGTTGATGGACATCCATGACGCTGCCGCCGAAGCGCTGCGCGGCTACCCGGCCATGAGCCTTGCCCGGGAGAAGGTCGGCGGCCAGGAGCCGGACGCCAGGGGCAAGGCCGCCGTGCTGCTGGAGCTGGCCCGTGACTACCGCGACATGAACGTCGACGCCGACGTCATCGAGAACCTGCGTGCCCGGGCGGGGATGGAGCTCGCCACCGTGGGTATTGCCCTTCAGGAGTTCGAGGAGAGCCAATCATGAGCTGGTTTGGCCGACAGATTTTATCGCGCGAAGAAGTTCATACGGACGCCCTTAACCACAAGATCCCAGCAAGCATGGGGCCTGGTGATGAGTGCACCCTGTTCATCCAGCTTGATGAAGAAAGCCCTCGCACGGAGAGCCTGCAGGCCATTGATGGGTATGTCGTAGGCGTCTCCATTGGGGCGCGCCATGCGATCTACTTCGACGTCGCCGTTCCCATCAAAGGCACTTTGTTCTACGCGGTGATCAACGATGTCCGGGGCTGGATCCGCCCCAAAGGAGAAATTACCGACCCAGCCACCGGCGACCTGATTGGCGCCGACGTGCTCGAAGAGGCCATGGAGCGCCCTGAGAACAAGCGGCGATTCTTCCATGTAGTGAAGACCAACCCCCACAGCGAGGGAGACGGCAATGAGTGATCTTGAAGCCATTTCCGACTACGCCGAGGACCGCGCCCGGATGCTGAGCATGGTCGCGGAGCGCCTTGGCGTGGCCGGGGAGCCCCACCAGGGCAAGGATGAGCAGATTCTGGAAGCGCTGGACGCCCTCATCGAGCGCAGCCGGCGCATGGAGGAGGCCATCGACTTCGCCTGCGCGCCCGACATGTGGGAGGAGCGCCCCGGCCAGGCCGGCGAGGTCTACGAGTACAAGTACCTGGAGTGGTATGTCGACGTGCTGCAGGAGGCCCTGACGCCGCATGATCTGCACGCCGACGACGCCATGGTGGAGGCCGCCGCCCTGGACATGCGCAAGAAGCTCGCCGCCAAGCGCCGCGAAGGCCGAGGCGGCTGGGAATCCTGCAGCCTTGCCCGCCTGAACAGCATGCTGGTCCACCACATTGCCAAGGGCGACCCGGTGGACGTGCTCAACCTGGCGGCCATGATCCACGCCCGCGGCGAGCGCACCAGCCTTCAGCGCCTGGCGCCGTCAGAGGAAGGCAAGGCGCCGGACTGGTACGTCACCGACGACAAGCCGTGGTTCGCCTACTGCCCCGACCAGGGGCTGATGGCCTTCGGTACCGAGGCCGAAGCCGTCGAGCAGGCCTCCGACTTCATCGACAGCTGGCTGGACGGCGACACCGGATGGGACGAGATGGTCGACCAGGTATTCGTCGGGCGCGCCACCCAGATCAGCGGGCAGGTCGATAGAGTCGACAGGCCCGACGAGAGTGAACTGGACGAGGAAGGATTCGACGCCGAAGGCAACAACTGGAGCGAAGAATTCGCCTTCATGTGCAACTACACGCTGCTGCCCGTCGTCAGCGATGCGGCCAAGGCATGGGCGGCCACCGGCGGCGGTGACGCAACCGGCTACGACCTGGTGGCGCACATGCGCCGACAGATCGCCTTCTCGAAGCGAGCCTTCGGCCCGGGAGGTCGCTGCCAAGGCCTGACCGATCATATCCGCAAGGAGCTCAAGGAGATCGAGGCCGCCCCGTATGACCTCGAGGAGTGGATCGACGTGGCATCGCTGGCCCTGGATGGCGCCTGGCGCGCCGGCCACACCGCCGAGCAGGTGGCGGCCGGGCTGGGCGCCAAGCTCACCAAGAACGAAGGGCGCGACTGGCCGGATTGGCGAACCGCGGACCCCGACAAGGCCATTGAACACAACCGGCAGAGCGAGGAGGCGTGATGGAGACCACCACCAGCGAGAGCGGCGACCAGCGCGCCGTGCTTACCCTGAGCATCGAGGGCGCCCGTTTCAGCGACATGGGCATGGAGCGCGTCGGCGAGATATTTGGACTGCTGGCCCAAATCGCGGGCGAGGAATCGGTACTGGTCCGCTACTCGGGCGGCGAGATCATCGTCAAGGAGGGGCGCCCGGGCGGCGCCGCCGAGCTGATCCGCGAGGACGTCGAGGAGGAGAGCGATGCCTGAGCTTGTATGGCGCGCCGAGCCGCCCACGCTCGAAGAAGTCAGGGCCGCGGGCGCCAAGTTCGGCTGCGAAGCCTACTACTGGGTCCGCGGCTGGAACTTCAACCGTCCGGTAATGGCCTGCGCCATCATCGGCGGTCGTCGCCAGCCAGACGGCACCATGGGGCCTGAGCTGCGCTTCCAGGTCCCGGCTTCGCGAAACCTGAGCGATGGCGTCTGGGCCAGGGACTTCGAGGGCGGCCATGTCCCCGAGGATGGCGACTCCGAGAAGATCAAGAGCCTGAAGCGCCTGATGCGAAACGGCACCTGGCGCCCGCTGGAGTGGGCGGGGCCGGTGCCCAGTCCGACGGAAAATCCCGAGCCCGAGACCCACCGCTAACCATCAATCTCCATGTGAGCCCGGCCGCCCGGCGGCCGGACCACCATGTATGGCAATCGAGAGGCTAGAATGACTGCAGCAGCCCAGCAGGAAGGGGGCCTGAGCGCCCAGCATAACGAGCCGGTGTTCCTGACCACCAAAGACGTCATCGAGAAGACCGGGCTCCCCAGCACGACACTGCAACGCCGGCGGAAGGATGACCCTACCTTCCCGAAACCGGTGGTGCTGAGCTGGTCCGGCGGCCGGCCGCGAAGCATCCGCTGGGTCCAATCCGAGATCGAAGACTGGATGCAACGCCAGCTGACAAGCCGCCCTGCCTAAGCCCCTCATGCCCCCGACTTCCTGCGGGGGCAGCTCCTCCCCTCACACCCAGCCCCGCCCGTCTTGTATGGCGTCGTGTATGGCGACCATTTTTCACCGCCATTTCCCGTGCCATACAACGCCCCTTACCTATCGCTAATCCTGAATCTTACGATCTACTAAAACCGCTGTTTTTCTTGGAATTATTGGCTTTCCCATGGCTTCGAGATGGCAGCGAGTAAACGCCGCACCAAACAGAAGAATGAGAGACGAGTAATAGACCCACAGCAACACCACCACCACCGACCCCGCCGCACCGTAGGTCGAGGCAGTCGCGTTGTAGGCCAGATAGAGCGCGATACCGGTACGCCCTATCGAGAACAGCAAGGCCGTGACAACCGCACCGACGATGACGTCGCGCCAGCGCAGCACCACGTCGGGCAACACCTTGAAGATGGTGGCAAAGAGCGCGGCGATCACGCCGATCGACACCAGCAGCTCCACCCCTCGTGTCAGCAGGCTGACGTAGGGCAGCACATCATCGGCGGCTTTCAGCGCCGCCCTGACGAACACCCCGAGCCCCACTGACACCAGCAGGATAAAGCCGATCGCCAGCACGATCGTCAGTGACAGCATGCGATTCTTGACGAAGATCCACAGGCTGTTGCTGCTGGGGCGTGCCGCGACGCCCCAGATGGTGTTCAGCGAAAACTGCATCTGGCCGAACACCGTAGTGGCACCAACCGCCAGGGCGGCAAAACCCAGCAGCGTCGGCAACAGCCCGGACTCCTGGATCCGCGACTGGGCGACGGCATGCTCGATGGCGGTGGCCGCTTCGGGGCCCATGGTGCCCTGCAACTGGGCGAAGATTTGCCCCTGTGCCGCCTCCTCGCCCAGCACCACACCGATCACCGTCACCGCGATGATTACCGTCGGCGCCAGCGAAAACAGGGTATAGAACGCCAGCGAGCCGGCGTAGCTGAAGGCGTTGCGCTCCAGCCACAACGCCACCGAGCGACGCAGCACTCCCCACCAGAAGGCGAAAAACTGAATGATCATGGCGTTCCCTCGTCATTATCGTTGCCCTCAGCATACCTAACACCGACGGTATACGCAGGAACATGCGCCAACGCGACGCCCTGATGCTGCCAGTTCATCACGACCGGATCGTCGTGACGGGGTGATCGAGCCTCCTTCATCTAGCCTCATTTATCCAGCTCGGGAGCCTGTCTGTTTGCACCGGTCTGTTTGCGCCTTCCAGTCGTCGCCACCATAATGGCGGCGACGTTTTCCAGGAGCCCTCCATGCCCACCGATCTGGCCACCTCTCCGCCGCAGACCGAGTTCGACTGCCTGGTGTTCATCGGACGCTTTCAGCCCCCGCACCTCGGCCATCTGGCGGTGATTCGGGCGGCCCTCAAGCAGGCCAGACAGGTCATCGTGCTGGTAGGCTCCGCGTGGCAGGCGCGCTCACTGCGCAACCCCTGGCGTTTCGACGAACGCCGCCAGATGCTGCGCAGCGCCTTCGACGAAGACGACAACGCTCGCCTCGAAATCGTGCCGCTGCTGGATGCGCTCTACAACGATGATGTCTGGGTGCACGACGTCCAGCGCAAGGTGCGCGATCTGGCCCACCCCGAGAGCGCACGGTTACCACGTATCGGGCTGATCGGCGCCAGCCGCGGTCAGTCGAGCTACTACCTGTCACTCTTCCCCCAGTGGGAGTCGGTGAGCGTACCGCTGGTCGAAGCGATCTCCGCCAGCCAGATTCGAGAACGGCTATTTCGCTCCGAGGGCTCGGCGGTAGAGTATCTCTCCACCAACGCAAGCCACGATCTTCCACCGGGCGTGGTGGAACATATCCGCCGCTTCATGAGCGGCAAGCCCTACCGCCAGCTCGGGGAAGAACAGCAACTGCTCGATCAGTACCGCTCGGCCTGGGCCCAGGCGCCCTACCCGCCGATCTTCGTCACCGTCTGTGCGGTTGTGGTGCAGTCGGGCCATGTGCTGCTGGTGCGGCGCACCTCGGCGCCCGGCAAGGGACTCTATGCCCTGCCCGGGGGCTTTATCAGCGCCCAGGAACGACTGATGGACGCCTGTCTGCGCGAGCTGCGCGAGCGCATTCGGCTGAAGGTGCCGGAGCCGGTGCTCAAGGGATCACTACGCGGTCAACGGCTATTCGACGAGCCGCACCGAAGCTGGCGTGGGCGAACCCTGGCCGAAGCCTTCTACTTTGCCCTGCGACCGGATCAGAACCTGCCGAGGCTGAAACCCGTCAAGGGTGGCGACCATGCGCGCTGGGTACCCCTGGCGGAACTCGAGCCGGAAAGCCTGTTCGAGGATCACTTCTTCATCATCCAGAACTTTCTCGGGCTGCCTGCCGATCGACGCTCCTGAGGCACGCGGCAAGATCCAACGGCGGTAACAACATGGCGGACAAGGGAAGCCCCCTGTCCGCCAAGTTTCCTGCCGGTGCCGACCCGGCTAACCGTCAATCGTGCTCGGTCAGCAGCGCCAGCGCCTCAAGCAGATTCGGGTCCAGGTCATTCGACCGGTGATGGGCCCTACTGAGCTGCTCGCTGAAGCCTGGCGCGGCCACAGGGGACGACGGCTCACTTTCACTCACCTCCAGCCGAACCTTGTCCAGGTCCAGCACCAGGCGATAGTGATGTGCTTCCCCTTCACCGCCTCGGCTATCGATATCCAGCGTCACCTTTTCCAGCGCCGCCGGCCGTTCGATCAGCAGCTGACCGATCGAGGGACGCTGGATCCAGTCCGGCAAGGCTCGTCCCCCGGGTAATGACACCTTGATGTCGCGTTGCCCTTCCGGCAGCGTGAGCCACGCCCGCTCGTTCTCGACCAGAGCCTCCAGCGTCGCTCGGCCATCGCTGCTTGCCCACGACGTCGCTCGCACCTCACCGGGATGAGCCAGCGATCTGGCTTCCTGCAGCATCGAGGAGTTCCAGGCGCTGGATTCTCTCGGCTGATCCTTGTTTACCACCTCCATTTCAGCGTCGGTCAGCGCCGAGATGCCGTGTACCGCCGCTCTTACTGCCCCATCGGTAGACAGATCGGCAAGGCCACCAAGGCCTCCGTACTGATTGACCACCTCATCGACCATGCCATCGGCATGCATCAAGGGCCCTTCAGCATCCGACTCGACATCCTGCGCCGGGACTTCGGGCGCACGGTCACCGATATACAAGCTATCGAGGGGCTCCACCGTCACCGAGACGGTCACGTAGGTTACACCGCCCTGCCCGTCCGACACCGCGACGACAAAGCTGTCGCTGCCGAAGAAGCCTGCTTCCGGCACATAGATGAAGGATCCATCCGGGTTCAGGGTAAACTGACCGTGTCGAGGACCGTCATCCAGCGCGAAGGTGAGATCATCCCCTTCAACGTCCGATGCCACCACCTGACCAGCGGCGGCTTCACCGCTGCCGGTGACGATAGGATCGGCACTGGCCACAGGGACGTCATTGACCGGCTCAACCGAGACGGTGACTACCACGGTAGTGGTGGCACCGCTGGCGTCGGTCACGGTCACGCTGAAGCTGATATCGCCACTGACGTCGGGGTCGGGCACAAAGGTGAAGGTGCCATCCTCATTGAGCGTGACGGTGCCGCCGTCCGGTTGATGGTCGAGACGGAAGGTCAGGTCGTCATTATCCACGTCGGTGGCGACGACGCGCCCCTCGACCGGGGTATCCTCGGTGGTGACGATGGGATCTACGCTGGCGACAGGGGCGTCATTGGCGCCGAGAACGCTGATCGTCAGCGTCGCGGTGGAAACACTGCCATCGCTGTCGGTGATGGTGTAGCTGAAGGTCTCGGTGAGCGTCTGCCCCGGTTTGAGCGCGTCCACCACCGGGTTGCTGTTGTCCAGCGTATAGGAATAGCTGCCGTCCGCGTTCAGCACCAGGCTACCGTAACGGCCCTCCACCGGCTCGCCAACGCCGCCCTCGGGCGATGACTGACCTGACCCGACCGCCGTGACCCCGCCATCCACCGCAACGCCATCGACACCATAGTGGTCATTGAGGAGGACATTACCGCTGCAGTCGCTTCCCGGCTCTGAGCCTTCCTCGCTCACCTCACCGCGGTCATTGCCGGTGCCAGGACCATCGTCGATGATGGCGATGGCCAGGGTGCCAATGTTGTCGGTGGTCTCTCCCTCCACGTCGGTGACGCCGATGGCGAAGCTGTCGTTGACCGCGCCGCCGGAGTGATCAGCCCTCGAGGCCAGATGGTAGGTATAGCTCACCTCTCCGGTGGCGGGGTCGTAGTAGCGCAGCACCAGGGTGCCGTGATCGCCGGTCACCTCGATGGGATGGCTACCACAGTCCTTGAGCTGATCCAGGCTGATGGTGCTTCCCCCCAGGGTCAGGCTGGACAGACTGTCGGCTGGTCCGAGGGTAAAGGTGCCACTGTGGCTCAGGCCCAAGCCCTCGTGGCTGCCTCCTGTCAGACCGGCCTCGTCAACCGACCCATCGGTGGTGGCGTCGCCTGCTGAATCGCCCCCTCCTGGCTCACCGCCTCCATCCCCCAGCCCACCGACAGTCACCTTGTCGTCCACCGCCGTGACCGAAATGCTCAGGCTCGCATCGGAGGTCGCGCCCCCATCGTCACTGACGGTATAGGTGACCAGTGGCACCTCGCCGTTGTAGTTCAGCGCCGGCACGAAACGGTAGCTGCCATTGGCGCTGATGGTCAGCTCGCCGACGCCTTCGATGACGGCGGTCTGCCCTGCCAGGAAGGTTCCCTCGATACCATCGACACTGAAGCCCGTAACACTGAGGCTATCGCCCTCGATATCGCTATCGTTGGCCAGCAGGCCGTCTTCGGCGGCGACCGTCAGAGGCGTGTCCTCGGCGATCGTGGCCTGGTCGTTCTTGGCGGACGGCGCGTCATTGACCGGGGTCACCGAGACATCGACCTCCACCGTGACCGTGGCACCGGAAGGGTCGGTCACGGTGACAGTGAAGCTGGTGTCGCCGTTGAAGTTGGCATCCGGGGTAAAGGTGAAGTTACCTTCCTCATCGAGGGTAACGGTGCCACCCTCTGGCTGCGCATCCAGACTGAAGGTGAGCTCATCGTCATCGACGTCGGTGGCGATGATCTTGCCATCCACCGGAGTATCCTCGCTGGCGGTCACCTTTTCCGCAGAAGCCTCCGGCGCGTCGTTGGCGCCACGAATGGTGATCGTCAAGGTGGCGGTGGCGAGATCGCCGTCGGCGTCGCGGATCTGATAGCGGAACTTCTCGGTTAATATCCCACCGACCTGGAGCTCGTCCACCTCGCCATTGGTGTTGTCCAACGTATAGCTATAGCTGCCATCGGCGTTGAGGATCAGGCTGCCGTAGCTCCCTTCCAGCGGGACGCCGGTGGCCCCATCGAGACTTCCGGCTTCAACACCAACCCCAACCACCGCCCCATTGGCATCCGCACCATCGGCACCCGGACGATCATTGGCCCAGACGCTGCCGGCGCCGGCAGCACCGTCCTCGTCGACGGTACCGCTGTCATCGGTCGCACTCGGACTATCATCGTCGATGTCGATCACCAGCGTCCCGGCGTTGGCGGTGACCTCACCCTCCACGTCGGTCACGCTGATCATGAAGTCGTCGCTCACCGGCTCGTTGGCGTGATCTGCGTTTGAGGTCAGCAGATAGCGGTAGCTGACCGTACCGGTGGCGCGATCGTAACCTTCGATGGTCAAGGTGCCGTAGCGGCCCTCGATCGCGATGGGTGACGACGCGCTGGCCTCGAGCTCGGCAAGGCTGATGCTGCGACTGCCCAGGGTAAAGCTCGCCAGGCTGTCCGCCGGACCCAGCGTAAAGGTGCCGTCGTGGGTCAGTCCTGTGCCGTCGGCATCGACCAACCCTGACTCCTTGACCTCTCCGTCGACGCCGTCCCCGCCATCACCGAGCCCGCCCACCGACACGCTATCGTCGACCGAATCGACCGTGATGCTGAGGGTGGCGGTGTCGCTGACGTGCCCGTCGCTGAGCACATAGGTCACCTTGGGTACGCTGCCATGGTAGTTGAGCGCGGGATCGAAGCGGTAGGAACCATCGGCGTTCAAGGTCAGGGTCCCCACCCCGGCAATGGTGGCGGTTTCCCCCGCCGTGAAAGTGCCCGTCAGCCCCTCGACGCTGAAGCTTGCCACCGACAAGGCATCGCCATCGATATCGCTGTCATTGCTCAGCACGCCCTCGTCCTTGCCAACGATCAAGGGTGTGTCCTCCGCTGTGCTGGCGCTGTCGTCTGACGCGACCGGCACATCATTGACCGCACTGATCTTGACCGTCACCTCCACCTGGGTCTTGCCGCCGTGGCCGTCATCCACCGTGACGCTGAAGGTGATGTCGCCGTTGACGTTGGCGTCCGGCACGAAGGTGAAGGCGCCGGTGTCCTCGTCGAGGGTGACGGTTCCCCCCTCGGGCTGAGCATCAAGGGTAAAGCTCAAGGAGTCACCATCAGGGTCCTCGCCGACGATGGTGCCCGTGGTCTCGCCGTCCTCTGCACACTTGGCGGTGATATCCTCCGCTGTCGGGGCGTCGTTGGCGCCCTTGATGGTGATGGTCAGGGTCGCCGTGCTGGTATCACCGTCAGCGTCGGTGATCTGATAGGTAAAGGTCTCGGTGAGGGTTTGCCCCTTCTGCAGGCCGTTGACCGTAGCGTTGGCGTTGTCCAGGGTGTAGAGGTACTTGCCACTGGCGTCCATCACCAGGCTACCGTAGTCACCGGCAATGCTGCTGCCCACACGCCCCGAAGGCGCAGCCTCGCCCTTGCCGACCGCGCTGAGTGCACCGCTGTCGGCGGCCCCATCGGCCCCCAGGGTGTCATTGGAAACGACATTGCCCGTCAGCGAACTGCCGCCGCTGGCGTCCTCGTCGACGCTGCCCTGGTCTGCCTTGGCGGTCGATACGTCATCGACCACCAGGATGGCCAGCGTGCCTGCGTTGTAGGTCTCGTCGCCATCGCTGTCGGTGGTGCCGATGGTAAAGCTGTCCAGGACCGGATCCGACCCATGATCGGCGACCGACGACAGGACGTAGCGGTAGGACACGACCCCGGTATCGCTGTCATAGCCGTTAATCGACAGCTCACCGTAGCTACCCGTGATAGTGATCGCGGTGGTGCCACTGGCCTCCAGCTGTGCCCGGGTTATCATCGTGACACCGATGGTCAGGCTGTCGAGGCTCGAGGCGGGCCCCAGGGTAAAGGAGCCCGTGTGCACACTACCACTGCCGCCGGCGGCAGAGCCCCCGGTCAAGGCCGATTCGTTGACGCTGCCATCGCTGCCGTCGCTGCCATCCCCGAGGCCGCCAAGTGACACGCTGTCTTCCACCGAGGCAACCGTAATGGTCAGGGACCCGCTGGAGGTCCCGCCCTTGCCGTCGCTGACGGTGTAGGTGATCTCCGGGACACTGCCGTGGTAGTTGGGCGCCGGGGTAAAGCTGTAGGAGCCATCTGCGTTGAGCGTTAGCGTCCCCTTGCCGGGGATGCTGGCTGCCTCACCCGCGGTGAAGCTGCCGGTGACGCCGGCCACGCTGAAACCGGAGATGACCAGACTATCCCCTTCGACATCGCTGTCATTGGCCAGAAGTCCTTCGCTCTTGTCGACACTCAGCGTCTCGTCTTCCTTGGCATCGCCCTTGTCGTTGGTGACCACAGGGGCATCATTGACGGCGGTCACCGTAATCGTAAGCGTCGAACTGGCGTAGCCTCCGGGTCCCTTCAGGCTGTAGCTGATGATCGGCAGTGCACCGAAAAAGTTCGCCACAGGATCGAACCGGTAGGAGCCATCCTTGGCCAGCGTCAGCTTGCCGGTGACATTGCCGTCACTGTCCTTGACGGTATTGGCCTGCCCCAGTACCAGGGCGGTATCGGCCACGCCGTCACCGTCGGTGTCGATGGCCGCCGAGGCGATTTCGGTGGCCCCCGCCAGGGTATCGTTGGACAACAAGCCCTTATCCTTGGTGACCACCAGCGCCACGTCCTCATTGGTCTTCCCGGCGTCTTCCACCGCCGTCGGCGGACCGATGCTGTCGCGATAGTCCAGGTCGAAGCCGGGGGGTGAGGCGTCGCTACCATCTGCTGCGATATCGTTGTCGCTGTCAGAGAGCGCAAAGTTGCCGTCAACAAGGTTCTCATCATTGGCATCAAAGCCATCGTTGGCGTCCGATCCCTCGAAGATGTCGAGGAGCCCGTCGCCGTCGGTATCGGTGCTGTCACTGACCGACGTTGCGCCATCGTCGCGCTCGGCGATATCCAGCTTGCCGTCGTCGTCGGAGTCACTGTCGAGATAGTCTACGGTGTTGTCGCCATCGGTATCGACCGGCGTCAGCCCCTTGCTGGCCGTAGCGGTGATATTGCTGGTGTCCTTGTCGTAGGCGTCATCGAGTCCGTCCTTGTCGACATCGGTGCCAGTGGGCTTTATATAATCCTGGGTCGTCTGCGCCTCGACATTGTCGGTGATGCCATCATTGTCACTGTCGATATCCAGGTGATCGGCGATATTGTCACGGTCAGTGTCCTTCGCCAATCCGCCGATACCAATCCTGACACATGACCCTACATTGGCAACCACATTGTAGTCAGGATGCCACCCCATGCTCAGGGTCACCGTTTTTACATCGACGACCCTTACCGACCACGACTCTCCGTACAGATTCCCCAGCCCTTTCACGCTGAATGTGAGCGAGTTAAGATAAATTCCCTGGGCGACATTCAAGACATTGTCGGGATCGTAGACCACGATATAGGCACCGGGGCTCGATACGGTAAGCTGATCATACCTATCAAATTGCCTGCTATTGGGCACGTTCTTGCTGTCGATAACGAAGTCCACAAAGGCATCTGTCGCCAGACTGACCGTTGCCACATTATTCTCAGAATATTCAAAGTTCACCGCTCCGGATTCTTGACCATAGGTGAGGCTACCCTCGGTGGTATTTGAGGTCACCTCAACCTTTGTTCCGTTAAAGTCAAGATCCGGTATCTTGTCGTTGGCGATATCGGTCGTGTCGAATTTCTCTTCTACAGAGGTATCTTTTCCTTCGGTAACGTCAATAACTCCGTCGTTATCCTGATCGATATCAACCGTATCGATGATACCATCGCCGTCACGATCCAAGACAGCATTTTCGCGATAGTCAAAATCGACAACAAGTGGCTTTGCTCCGTCGCCATCCGCCGGCAGATCGTCGTCGGAATCAGCCAACGTAAAACCGTTCTCCGTGACATTTTCATCGTTTGCATCGTAGCCATCGTTGGCATTCGTTCCCTCGAAGATATCCAGCAGGCCATCATGATCGGTGTCGGTAGCATCCGTAATGGAAGAGGCCCCATCATCGCGCTCGGCAATATCCAACTTGCCGTCGTTGTCGGAGTCACGATCGATATAGTCGGCCGTGCTGTCCCTATCGGTATCGACCGGCGTCAGCCCCTTGCTGGCCGTAGCGGAGGTATTGCTGGTGTCCTTGTCGTAGGCGTCATCGAGTCCGTCCTTGTCGACATCGGTGCCAGAAGGTTCTATGTAATCCTGGGTCGTCTGCGCCTCGACGTTATCGGTGATGCCATCGTTGTCGCTGTCGATATCCTTGTCATCGCAGATACCATCACCATCGGTATCCCTTGAAATATATTGAAACGCCACACGATCCATGGCGTAGTCGCCGTTTCCTGCGCCCCCGTCCTGATCGACCTTCATCACGATGCCATAGTTGCCGGCCTTGCTCAGATCAAACACACCGCTAAACGTCTTGAAAATACCACTTCCTGGAAGATCGCCGATAAGACCGTACGCCAGCGTCTTGAAGACCTTTCCCGCATCAAAATCCCAGATAAATACATTATAGCGATCCGAACCACTTGAAAACGTTTTTGATAGATCGAAGCTATATCGATAATCACCTTCAGACAACTCATTGCCAAATTTGTAGACAAAGACCTCTTCATAATTCGCTGCATTTACCAGGCTATGATTCCCACCGTTTTCACCAGGACTAATCTCATCAAAAAGCCCTCCCGTCAGAGAAGAATTTTTAGAACTATGAGACCAGCTAGGTTTGCTGCCATTGTCAGTAGTATAGGGTGGCGTGCTGTAATACCAACCGGAAGTATCTCCACCGGCAAACCCGCCATTTCCCACCATATTTGGTCGACTGTAGTCATACTCATTTTCGTCGATAATACCATCATTATCATCATCGATATCGACGCTGTTATCGATGCCATCACCATCCGGGTCGAGACGAGCGCTATCACGATAGTCAAAGTCAGCTACGCTCGGCACAGCGTCCGATCCATCCGCGCTGACGTCGTTGTCACTATCGAGAAGGGTAAAGTTCCCGTCCTTGATCAGCTCGTCGTTGGCGTCATAGCCATCATTGGCATCCGCTCCCTCGAAGATGTCGAGCAGACCGTCGCCATCGGTATCGGTTTCACTTGTGATGGACCAGGCCCCGGCGTCGCGCTCGGCGATATCCTGCTTGCCGTCGTCGTCGGAATCGCTGTCGAGATAGTCTGTCGTGCTGTCGCCATCGGTATCGACCGGCGCCAGGCCCTTGCTGGCCGTAGCGGAGGCATTGGCGGTGGCAGCATCGTAGGCGTCATCAAGGCCATCCTTGTCCTTGTCGATGCCGCTGGGCGCCACATACCCCTTGGAGGACTGGGCCTCGATGTTGTCGGTGATACCATCGTTGTCGCTATCCAGGTCAGCAGAATCAGCGACGCCGTCTCCGTCACTGTCGATCCTGCCGAAGAATGCGACTTCTGTCACCGCAATCCCTGAACCGCCTCCCGCCCTACCTTTAATATTGAAAAACTGAATACTAGCCACGCCGTGGATATCTTTTGGTATATCCATATGAAGTGGCCAACCTGCCGCCCCTTCGGGGACAGAGTTAATAGCAGCATATCGAGTGGTTGAATAGATCAAGTCACCGGAAGAATTATAAAACCTGATCTCACCTATCGACCCAATGGACTGGGCATCATTCAAAACACTTCCCGCGTTGTTCCACAGGTCGATCCCATAAATACGATCGATGGGTGTGTCAAAGTTGAACGTAAAATCGCTGATTTGCTCTACAGTGGACGAGATAAAGTAAGTTTTTGTGTTACCGTCGGCCAGACGATCCAGTCCAGCCGAAGAAGCCCCGCCGCTCGTCACGCTATTGCAGGTTATTTGCTGTGATCCACCTTCCACTGAATCGAGAATACCGTCCCCGTCATCATCGATGTCGTCGACATCCAGGACGCCATCTCCATCGATGTCGGAGCCCCCGGCAGCACGCTCCCGCCCGCCCTTCTGGGCTTCCACGTGCTGCAGGGCGCTCATCAATACATCATGGCCTGCATCATGATCCGCGGAGCCCGCATCTGTCGTTGCAACCGCGGCGTCAGCCGCTTGCTTGACGTTGTCGACGGTGGCGGTACTGGCAGCATCCAGCAACACCCGGGCTTCGAGTTCGCGAATCAGTAAGTCGTCCTTGATCATGTCGGATCTCCCTCTTTGAATTCGGGCTGACCGTCACCTGGACGTGTCAGGTTTCAATGACTGCGACGCCTATGACCCCCACTCACGCACCAGCACCTGGGCCACACGACGTGCCATGCTGGCTGCCAGGCTAGACGGTTGCCCCTCCAGGTGAAGCTCCCCGCGAAGCTCGGTGAGCGGCGACGATTGGTCCTGGTCAGAGACTGCCAACAGTTCGAATAGCGCACGTTCCGGCACGGAGCGTTGGTCATCGGGCCGTGCCGCGATAGGCCCGCCGTGGTCTGACGCCAACATCCACTGATCGACGTAGCGGGAAGCGGCGGCGGCGATTCGCTCGACGTGCATGGGGGTCTGCGGCCAGAGACGCTCGTCATCGACAAAAAAACAAGGCTGACCGAGCGCCAGCAATCCCAGATCATCGCTGCTGACGTAGCCACGGGCGGATAGCCGATCCGTACTGGCTACCAACGCCAGACGAAGGTCTGTGCCGACCCAGCGGCCCGAATGCAGGTAGTCGGCAAGCTCAACCACCGTGCCGTCCATGGGGGCGATGACGTCGAGCCGACGACGTTGATCGGTGAGTCCAGCAAGCTGCTGGCGTTGCATGTCCCGTTCGCTCTCCAGTACCAGACTCTGGGACAGGTCCGTGTTGTCGGCACTTCGTCGGTCCAGGCGCCTATCCACCAGATTCAGATGTTCCTGCACCGTTCTTTCCCGCTGTTGCAACGCTGGCACTTCGAGCCTGACCAGTACCTGCCCCCGCTCGACGACATCGCCGACGCGGACCAGCACCTGCTCGACCCTGGCGGCGCGATGGGCAAACACCGGAACCTGTTGACTGGCGCCGAACACCACCGGCACCGTGATTCGATGAGGCAGAGGCAAGGCAACGAAGGCAGCGATGCCGGCGGCCACCGCCAGGGTCATCAGCACCCGCCGGCCAGCCTCCCTGCGTCTTTTCCACCAGACCATCAGCTCACGCAGTATCGGCATGACAATGAACCATAGAATTTCCACGCTGAAGAGAAAGACGCCCAGCACCTTGAAAAAGAGGTGGTAGACCACCAGGGCAATCCCGAGAAACAGAAAGAAGCGATACACCCATACCGCCAGGGCATAGCCGATCAATACCCGGCGCTTGGCACGACTCAGCGCTTCCGGCGGCGTATCGCCAAAACCGAAAAGCCCTTCCCTCAACCACCAGCGCCCCATGGCAAAGCCCCGCTCCTGCAGGTTGACAATGCCGAGCAGGTCACTGAACAGGTAGTAGCCGTCGAAGCGCATCAGGGGATTGAGGTTCACCGCCAGGCTCAGCACCCAACCGGTGGTGGCAAGCGCAAAGGCCACGAAACGCAGAGCGCCATCCGGTAGAAAAACCCAGGCCAGAGTGGCATAGACAGCGATGACCAGTTCCACCGCCACCCCGGCCAGATCGATCAGCACACGTTTGCGCCGCCGGGGCAGCCGCCAGGCATCGGTGGTGTCGGTAAACAGCACCGGCATCATCACGATCAGCGCCACCCCCATGCTCGACACACGAACCCCAAAGCGGGTCGCACAGAAGCCGTGGCCAAGCTCATGCAGCGTCTTCACCAGCACCAGACTCAGGGAAAACGCGACCACGCCGGAAACGCTGAACATCGCCGGCAAGGTGGTGAAGAAGCTCTCCCACTGGCGAGAAACAAGGTAGAGGCCAATGACACCCAGGATCGCCGTAAAGAGCCAAAAGCCCCGATGAAAGAAGATGGCGACTAGCGGTAGGCAGCGCTTCAATCCACGCCCTGGATACACCAGGGGGATACGCACGAACAGGTAGTGATGAAGCAGCCACTTCCACCAGGATGGCCGGCTGGCCTCACGATATCGCCGAGCCTTGTCGAAGCTGCGGCCTTCGCTGGCCTCGAGCAGGTCGTTGTGATCCAGAAATTGCTGGATCTGGCGAATATCCTCTTCGCTGATGTCGACGTGTCCGCGAGCATCAAGACGTCGTCTCAAAGCCTCCACCGTCCCCGCCGACCAGCAGGCGAGGATATCGACGACCCTGGCATCAATCTCGAAAAACCGTCCGGCCAGTGGGTCATGAATCTTCCAGCGAGCGGCCTTGCCTGGTTCTGCCCCACCTTCGATCAGCTCGAGCTCCTGACGAAGCGACCCAAGCAGCTCCTGCTCTGCTGAATCGGACGTGTCCTGCATTGCCCTGGCCACGGCCTAGACGCCTGTCAACTGTCTGAAGGTGACGATCGGGCGCCGGAATAGATAGTAGAACAGTGATACCGGCTCACCATGGATTCGCGCCGTGCCTCTGAGACCCAGCCGCGGCATGTCTTCTCTCGGCGTTTCCGGTATCGCCATCACCTTGAAATTGGCGATACCGCTGGCGTTCTTTTCGGCCTTGTAGGCGGCCCGTGCCACGACCGCCGACACCGGTTCGAGGGGTGCTGCATCAAGAAACACATCCACCGAGGCTCCACGTTCGAGGGTGACGGCGTCGGCGGCCGCCACTTCTAGCCGGAAAGCAATATCCGCCGGGTCCGCTACCTGCATCACGGCTTCACCCACCCGCACGGGACGCCCTACCCAATCCTGCGGGTCGCCATAGAGGGCGACCCCGCTGCGCTCGGCGCGAACTACCGCCTTGTCGAGCAGGTCATGGGCATAATCTCGCTCGGCTTCGGCAACTCTCAGCTCGCTGCGAGCGATGGCGAGCTCGCGCTTGGCCTCACTGCTTGCGATGGCAGCCTGCTGTAGCCTCAACGCCTTGGACTGGGCCACCTGAACCTTGCGCTGGGCAACTTCGAAGTCATTGCGTAGTTCCACGTCCACCAGCTGGACCAGCGGATCACCCAGCGCCACCCGGGCGCCGGGAGCGACCAGGATGCGGTCGACGACGCCCGCCATCGGTGCCGCCACGACAAACGGCTCACTGGCGACCACCTCAGCGGGCGCCCTCGACGTCAGCGGTACCTGCACCAGCGCCAAGGCTGCCCCCAGGCCCAGCACCGTAGCCAGCGCCAGTCCGCGCGCCCCCCGTGCTCGCCCAAGAGACACACGGCGTCGACCTCGGATCGCGCTGGCGCCGTGACCGTAGGCCTGGGCAAGACGACTGGCCAGGGCCAGGTGCGGTGTTTCCCAGGCACGCTCGCGAGTCAGTAACCAACCGGCGCCGATGGGCCGGTCGCCATGGCTTAGCGGTATCCACAGCCCATGGCGCATGGCGGGTATGCCTTCGTCCTCCAGGACGTTGGCAAGATCCAGCAAGCGCGGTTGCGTCTCGTCCCGGTGTTCACGCCAGTCACTGCCCACCAGATGCTGGTAGGCAAGCACCTGAGCACTGTCATGAGGCACCCGCGCGAGTCCTCCCACCGCCTTGACTCGCCAGCGATTTCTGCCCGACAGGCAAAACACCAGTGACTGGCGAGCCTGGAGCAGGCTCTGCCCCTCATTGGCCAGGTGGCACCACAGCTGGTCGAGGCTGTCACAGTGGCGCAAGGCGCCTTCGATACGAATCAGCCGCTCGCCACCTGGCCCCACCTCCGAGCCACTCGCTCTGGCCTGTTCCTCCGCCACCGGGTGTTGCGCCTCGGTAGTAGACTGGCGCTCAATCGCCACACTCGTCATGAGGAGGTCACTCCACAGCGCCTGCCCTCACCGTCCCCGCTGGAGAGCCAGGTCGCGGTGCCGCTCATCCCGGGAAGAACCCGTGCCGGTGCATTGTCCACTCGGCTGATCACCTTGACGGTCTGGCTGACGGGATCGACGGCAGCCGAGATGCGCGACACTTCTGCGTCAAGCCTGTCGCCGGTCTCGTCCACCTCGAAGCCGAAGGCGCTACCCCGGGTCATCCAACTCAACCAGCAGGAAGGCACCACCATATGCAATTCCAGTGCGCCGTCACTCACCACCTGGATCAGGGGAGCGTTGGCTTCCGGCGTCTCGTTGGGGCGTACCATGGGCTCAACCACTCGCCCGGCAAAAGGCGCCTTGATCTGACAATCCTTGCGTTGCTCCTGGATGGCGGCCACCCGGGCCCGCTGCTCACGCAGCTTGAAACGTGCAATGTCGGCATCCGCCTGTCCGGTGGCGCCCATCTGCAACAGTTCGTTCTGCATGGCGGCGTTGCGGGATTCCGCTGCGGCCTTAGCCTCCGTCGCACGCAACTCGGCGTCGAGTCCGGCGCAGTCGAAGCCGACCAGTACCTCATCGACATCGAAGTGGTCGCCTTCCTTGAACGGCACCTCAAGCACTCTGGCCGATAGACGACTCGACAGTATCGCCTCGTGCTCGGCCCTCAGGATGCCTCTGGCCTCGCCCATGTCGCTGGCCTGGGCAGCCCCCGACAGCAGCACTGCCAGCACGAGTCCCGGCCAGAGCGTGCGAGTCCGCTGGCCACACTGCCCCGCCCCCAGGCTTCTGCTGTTCATCCCGTGCGCCCTCATGGCGATGCCACCACGTCAATGGCCAAGGCATCGCCACGCTGCGCCCACAGAGCACGCAGATCATCGGCAAGCTCCAGGACGCTTTCGTTGCTGCTCATGCCGGCATCCACGGCGTCGATGCCGGTGGCCGTATAGACATTGGCGTAAGCCCCCTGGAGGTCCGACAGCGCCTGATCCATCCGCACCTCGGCCAGCAGGGTATTCATCTGTTCGCGAATCAGGGTCTGCTCGCTGACGTGCCTGGCACGATAGCCGGCTTCCACCTGATGCTCGATCGCTCGCTGCACCTCAAGGAATCGCTTGGCCGTGCCGAGTTCTCCACGCCGCAGTTCATAGCGTGCTCGGGTCACCGATACCTGAGTCGCCACCGCCATGGTCAATGCCAGGCTCCGTGCATCGAGCAGATCGCTCTGGGCGTCGATACGATCCTGACGGGCCGGCAGACTGAACACCTTCAGCAGGTTCCAGCTGGCGCGAGCGCCATAGCTGACCCAGTCACTGTTGTAGAGAAAGTCGTCGTCGCTATAGTTGGCTCCGACAAAGAGCTTGAGACTCGGCAAGGTTTCCAGAATCGCTGTGGTGCCCTCGCGCTCGTTGTTGCGCAATTGGTAGGCGACTTCACGCAGCTCCGGGCGATTCATCACCGCCAGCTTCAACATGGTGTCGTAGGAAAGGTCGATCCCTTTCCAGGCCAGGTCACGCGGCGGCAACACCAGTTGGTAGGGTTGCTCGGGCGGAAGGTTCATCAGCGCTGCCAACTGCTGCTTGGACACCCGCAGTTCCCGCGTCAGTGACTCGAGGTCGCGGCGTATGGTCAGCAGTTCACGTTCATAGCTAAGCGCAGGAAGCGGCGCCGTCAAAGCACTGCGCTGCTGCCGGTGGGCCTGATCCAGCGCCCTTCGTGTGCTCTCTTCGAGCTCTCGAGTCTTGGCCAACAGACGTTCTGCGCTGACTGCTCGCCAGTAGGCGGCGCGTACATCCTCGATGATGCGCTGGATGACCTTTCGCTTGCTTTCCTCGGCCAGCATGACGCTGTCGGCCCTCTGCTGAGCCCGCACATAGGACAGGCCAAAATCGAGCACGTCCCAGCTCATGGTAAGATCGGTCGCCAACTGGTTGCGTTCGCTGGAGGACGAAGGTTCCAGCGACTCCTGACCACTCAACAGAGAAATACTGGAGCTGCCCGGTTCATTGTCGCGTCCCGTATAGTTGAGGTTACCGACCACCTTGGGCAGCAAATCGTAGTGCGCCAGATCGAGCTCCTTGGTGCGCAAGGCCTGCTCCATCACTTCCACCCGATAGTCCAGGTTGTACTTGATGGCGCGGGCCATTGCCGAATAGAGATCGATTGGGGCAATAACGGGTTCCTGACTGGCCGTTACCCTCGCCAACAGGTCGTCGGCGCGTTGTTCATTGGCCTGTTGCGACATCGGTTGAGGGGTGACAGCGCAGCCGGACAGCACCAGCGCCGTTGCGACGCCGACCCAGGTCTTTCCATATTGCTTTCCGAAGCACGAGGCCCTCTGGCCTGCCACTCCACACTTTTTATCGACCATCCCTGTGCCCCCTGCCGAAATTACCTCAGCCTTCAAGAGTGACGCGTCTTGCCTGCTGGTTGCGCACCTGCCTACCGGCCGCCACCGACAGGCGCCCAACATTGCAACAGCGCACAAACGTCGAGAAAGCGAGCGTATAACTTATGTTACTTCGTGTAATCAACTATCCAGAGAGCTGGACAATGGGTCAATATGAAAACTCGAAGAGCGCAAAGGTTGGCCCAGTTTCTTGACCTTGATCACAGTCACGACCGACAACTTTCGATAATGCACAGAGTGTCACCTCGAGCGAGAAAGGCTCTCCTTTGTTACACCTTTCATGCTTCTTTTCATTGGCGTGGTACGGATATACACGCAGCAGGTAGCGCGAGAAGGACATGACCGAGCTGCATGCCATCGGATGCGAAACCCTCGCTTAACGGGACAAGCGCCACCAGCCAGCATCGTGAATTTCCAAGCCATCTAGAGCGAAATCGTCGGTACGCGACAGCCAGGATCAGTCAGGAATGCATGGTGAAAACGTCAGGACACGAATGTTGGGATCAACCAGGAATACAAAGCGGGATCAAAGACAGGAAATGGGAATAGACACGGGGGTCTTCGCAACCACTGAGCGACATGGGACCTCCATGCCGGGTCCAGTAGCTGGGTGTGGTGTCTGTCGTCGTACAAGGAGGGGATAGCGCCTGACGGGCACAGGTCCGCAGGCACTTGTCAGAGGTAAAGGCGATCAGGCCTCGAGGAAGTCTCGCGGCAGCTTCATCATCTGGCGCCACAGTTTTTCGACGCCGGGCTTGTGCACCAGTGAACAGCGATACAGGCGGATCTCCAGGGGGACGTCCCATTGCTCGCCACCGGCACGCACCACCGCCCCGCTCTTCAGCTCCTGTCTGAGGCAGAAATCGGGTATCCAGGCCATGCCCACGCCCTGCATGACCATGGCCTTGAGCCCCTCGGCCATGGCGGTCTCGTAGACGGTACGCAAGCGCATGCGCAACGGGTCATTCTTCAACAGCATGCGCACGCTACGCCCGAGAAAGGCACCCTGGGTGTAGGCCAGGTACGGCAGGGAGTCGTCACCGTCCAGAGGGAAGCGCGGCGCCCCCTGCTCATCCGGCAGGCTCACCGGTATCATCTTGACCCGCCCGATGGAAAAGGAGGGAAAGACTTCCCCGTCAAGCTGCATGCTGGCGTAGGGGTCGTAGTAGGCCAGCATCAGGTCGCAGTTGCCTTCGCGCAGCACATGGATGGCCTCCCCCACGTTCATCGCCACCAGCCGCGTCGGCAACTCCCCGAGCCCCTTCTGCAGCCGCGAGATCCATTGAGGGAAGAAGCTTAGCGCCAGCGAATGGGCCGCCACCACGTCCAGCGCCTCGTTGGCCATGGCCAGGCCGCGCAGATGGCCGAGGGACTCGTTGAGCTGCTCGACGATATTGCGGGCGGTCACCAGAAACAGCTGCCCCTGAGGGGTCAGGTCGATGGGCGTGGTCGAGCGATCCACCAGGGTGACGCCCACCGCCTGTTCGAGGGAGCGTATACGACGACTGAAGGCCGGCTGGGTGACGTGGCGCTGGCGTGCGGAGGCCGAGAAGCTGCGGGTGTTGGACAGCGCAACGAAGTCCTCGAGCCATTTCGTTTCTAGATTCACCAGCACTCCTTGTCAAGACACCAACCACACGGGACGCCATCGCCGGGAACGCGACCGAAGGGGCCACATGCGACCGCCCGATAAAACGGCTAAATGTACCGGAAAGCGCCCACCTTCCCAAGGGAATACTGACGCTTTATTGCTCCGCCACGCTGCGTGCCACTGTGCCGGACATTGACCAGCCTCCAGCAGAGCCTTGTTCTTTTTGCCTCGGGGGATGGCAAGGCAGCGGCGGCGCCTGCATAGGCGACTGCACAGACTACTGCACAGGCGCCAGCAGGTAGGCGGCCCGGGACACCAGCTTGCGCCACAGCGGACGCGAGCGCAGCTCGTCGAGGCTGACCTCGCGGCAGTTGGCGAAGTCCTGTTCCAGCATGGCCTCCACCTCCAGGGCGAACGCCTGATGTGGCACCAGAGCGGTGATCTCGAAGTTCAATCGGAAGGAGCGGTTGTCCAGATTGACGGTACCGACACTGGCGGCGCTGTCATCGATCAGCATGACCTTCTGATGGAGAAACCCCGGCTGATAGCGATAGACCTTGACCCCGGCGCGGATCATGTCCGGCAGGAAGGCGAAGGCCGACAGGAACACCAGCAGATGGTCGGGACGTTCCGGCATCATGATGCGCACATCCACCCCGCGCATGGCGGCCAGGCGCAGTGCATCCTGGACGCCTTCATCGGGAACGAAGTAGGGACTGGTCACCCACAGACGCTGATGGGCGCTGTGGATCAGGTGCTGGACCAGCAGGCTCGCGGTCTCCTGGGGATCCGCCGGGCCCGAGGGGACGATCACCACATGGCGCCCGTTGCCTTCATCGACCGTGGGCTGATCCACCTGGGGCGCCCAGGAAAGACTCAGCATAGTGCCGGTGGCCCAGTGCCAGTCCTCCCAGAAGGCCTCCTGCAGCCCCAGCACACTGGGCCCGACCAGCTTCAGATGGGTATCGCGCCAGGGTCCGTGGCGAGGATCCTGTCCCAGATACTCCACCCCCACGTTGAAACCACCGAGCCAGCCTTCGCGACCGTCCACTACCAGGATCTTGCGATGATTGCGGAAATTGAGCTGAAAACGGTGACGCCATCCGCGCGAGGAGTGAAAGGCGCTGACGTGGATGCCCGCCTCGCGCAGCTCGCCCAGATAGCCGTCGCCAAGCTGCCGGCTACCGATCTCGTCGTACAGGAAGTAGACCCGCACCTGACGCCGTGCCGCCCGCACCAGATGTTCCTGCAGCCGACGACCAAGTTCATCATTACGCACGATGAAGAACTGAATGAGGATATAAGAGCGAGCCGCATCGATACCGGCAAACAGGCTGTCGAAGGTCTGATCGCCATCGACCAGCAGCTCCGTCGAGTTGGCGCGGGTCAGCGGCATCATGGCAAGCTTTTCGACCGCCTTGACGTCAGCGTCGGTGGCCCCCACCAGATAGGAATCGAAGCGATCTCGATAGCGCAACAACACGCGCCGCAGCAGCGTATCGCGCTGGCCGCGCGCCGACACATAGCCGTAGAAGCGTGGTCGGCCGAAGACCCAGTAGGCCGGCAACGCCAGATACGGCATGGCGACCAGCGAAATGATCCAGGCGATCGCCCCCTGAGAGGTTCGACTCGACATCAGCGCGAGCACGGCGGAGATGGCCCCGCCCAGGTGAATCAGAAAGATGGCCAGGCCAAGCAGCCATGAGGTCATCGAAGGTCTCCATCCGTGTGATACCGCACCACATCGAGCGCTGAGCGTCGGGGCGCACTTGCTAGGGCTTGTCTGAAAAGTGCCTGCGCTCGGTAATACGGCGTTAAAAATCGGATCAAAATGCTCATTTACACCCCGTAAACTGCGCTTTCTCACCGATTTTTGCCTTGTCTAACCTTCGCTCGTCGACTTTTCGGACAGCGCCTAGCGTTATTGCGGACTTCAGCATACCCGTAACGCAGGCGGCCCCGCCAGATGACGGGGCCGCCTATCGTGTCTCGCCGTGCACCGGGGCGAGACATGGCATGGGGAGATCAGACGCTCTCGGCGATGATTTCCTTCCACTTGGCCGGACCGGTCTGGTGCACCGATGAACCCTGGCTGTCCACCGCCACGGTCACCGGCATGTCCTCCACCTCGAACTCGTAGATGGCTTCCATGCCCAGGTCCTCGAAACCGACAACCCTGGAGGCCTTGATCGCCTGGGACACAAGGTAGGCCGCACCACCCACCGCCATCAGGTACACCGCCTGGTTGTCACGGATGGCCTCGATCGCGATCTGACCACGCTCGGCCTTGCCGACCATGCCCAACAGTCCGGTCTGCTCGAGCATGGTGCGGGTGAACTTGTCCATGCGCGTGGCGGTGGTCGGTCCAGCCGGCCCCACTACTTCGTCACCGACCGGATCGACCGGCCCCACGTAGTAGATGAAGCGCCCTTTCAGATCCACCGGCAGCGACTCGCCCTTGGCCAGCATGTCGACCATGCGCTTGTGCGCCGCGTCGCGCCCGGTCAACAGCTTGCCGTTGAGCAACAGGGTATCGCCCGGCTGCCAGGTCTTCACCTCTTCCGGGGTGACCTCATCGAGATTGACGCGCTTGACGTTGCCACCGGCTTCACGGGTGATCTCCGGCCAATCCTCGAGCTTGGGCGCCTTGAGCGCCGCCGGGCCACTGCCGTCCAGGGTAAAGTGGGCATGCCGGGTCGCCGCGCAGTTGGGGATGATCGCCACCGGCTTGTTGGCGGCGTGGGTCGGGTAATCCTTGACCTTGATGTCGAGCACCGTGGTCAGGCCACCCAGCCCCTGGGCACCGATGCCGCTGCGGTTGACCTTGTCGAACAGCTCCAGGCGCAGCTCCTCGGCGCGGTTGGCAGCGCCCCTGGCCTGGAGGTCCTGGATGTCGATCGGATCGAGCAGGGCTTCCTTGGCCAGTTCCATGGCCTTCTCGGCGGTTCCGCCGATGCCGATGCCGAGCATGCCGGGCGGACACCAGCCAGCGCCCATCTTCGGCAGCTGTTCCATGACCCAGTCGACCACCGAGTCGGAGGGATTGAGCATGGCGAACTTGGACTTGGCCTCGCTGCCGCCGCCCTTGGCCGCCACGTGAACCTCGACGGTGTCGCCAGGCACCAGCTTGTGGTGGATCACCGCCGGAGTGTTGTCCTTTGTGTTCTGACGCTTGCCGTCGGGGTCGGCCAGCACCGAGGCGCGCAGCACATTGTCCGGGAAGTTGTAGGCCCGGCGCACCCCTTCGTTGATCATGTCATCGAGGCTCATGTCGGCCTCGAAGCGCACGTTCATGCCCACATGGACGAAGACCGTGACGATGCCGGTATCCTGGCAGATGGGACGATGGCCGGTGGCACACATCCGCGAATTGATCAGGATCTGGGCGATGGCATCCTTCGCCGCCGGATTCTCCTCCCGCTCGTAGGCGGCCGCCATGGCGTCGATAAAGTCCTTGGGGTGGTAGTAGGAGATGTACTGCAGGGCATCGGCGACACTCGTGATGAGGTCGTCCTGGCGGATCACGGTCATGGCAGACTCCTTGGCTGGGTCGATACGCCCGCTCTCTTGGCGTCCCGTAGGCGACATGGCGGGCTTGCGAGGGCCCGTAGTGTAGCGCATTACGCCACGGCTCGGCAGCCGTCTGTGCCGGTTCGTTTAACGCGCTACTGACCCGGCGTTTGCTTGCCGGCTGGCGGAGATCCCGCCTCACTCTGGAGAACGAGCCTGTGCTGCGCCAATTGAACAACATGCGCCAGCCAGGGCAGAAAGGGCAGCCAGGCGGAACATCAGGTCAATCGGGGCAAGATAACGGTATAAAATTCTAATAAAGGCACCAGGAGCGCGGTCACGGCAGGACGGGCTGCCAGGTTCGCCCGCCCCGCTTTCGCTGCCTCCTTTATACCGCCCCGAGCGCCAGCTGACGCTCTCTGAGCTCCTGCAGGCGATCGCGCAGACGCGCCGCTTCTTCGAACTCCAGATTGGCGGCGGCCTCGCTCATGGCGTCCTCGAGTCGCGTCATCTCCTTGCGCAGCTCTTCCGGCGACAGGCTGGCGGGATCGTAGACCGCTTCCGGTTCGGCCACCTTGCGCTCGCCCTTGCGTCCACGAGTCTTGCGGCTTCCCGGTGCCTGGGCGGCTTCGAGGATATCCGCCACCGAGCGGGTCACCGTCTGCGGGGTGATGCCGTGTTCCTCGTTGTGTGCCGTCTGCTTGGCGCGGCGCCGCTCGGTCTCGTCGATGGTCTTGCGCATCGAGTCGGTGATGCGGTCGCCGTAGAGGATCGCCTTGCCGTTGGCATTACGCGCGGCCCGCCCCACCGTCTGGATTAGTGAACGTTCGGCGCGTAGGAAGCCTTCCTTGTCGGCGTCGAGGATCGCCACCAGCGACACCTCGGGAATATCCAGCCCCTCGCGCAGCAGGTTGATACCGACCAGCACGTCGAACTTGCCCAGGCGCAGATCGCGGATGATCTCGACCCGCTCCACCGTGTCGATGTCCGAGTGCAGGTAGCGCACCTTGACGTCGTGTTCGTCGAGATACTCGGTCAGGTCTTCTGCCATGCGCTTGGTCAGGGTGGTGACCAGCACCCGCTCGCCCACGGCGGTGCGCAAACGGATCTCCGACAGCAGGTCGTCCACCTGGGTCGAGGCCGGACGCACCTCGATCTCGGGGTCCAGCAGCCCGGTCGGACGTACCACCTGCTCCACCACCTGGCCGGCGTGCTCGGCCTCGTAGGGACCCGGCGTGGCCGAGACGAAGATGGTCTGGGGCGAAATCCGCTCCCACTCCTCGAACTTCATCGGACGGTTGTCCAGCGCCGACGGCAGGCGGAAACCGTACTCGACCAGGGTCTCCTTGCGCGAGCGGTCACCGCGGTACATGCCGCCCACCTGGGGCACACTGACGTGGGACTCGTCGATGAACAGCAGCGCGTCGGCGGGCAGGTAGTCGAAGAAGGTGGGGGGCGGCTCGCCGGGGTTGCGTCCGGACAGGTAGCGCGAGTAGTTCTCGATACCGTTGCAGTAGCCCAGCTCCAGCATCATTTCGATATCGTAGAGGGTACGCTGCTCCAGCCGCTGGGCCTCGACCAGACGGTCTTCCTTGCGCAGGAAGGTCAGTCGCTCGACCAGCTCTTCCTTGATCCGATCCACCGCCGCCAGGATGGTCTCCCGCGGGGTCACGTAGTGGCTCTTGGGATAGATGGTCATGCGCGGCACCTTGCCGCGCACCTCGCCGGTCAGCGGATCGAACAGGCTGATGGTGTCGATCTCGTCGTCGAACAGCTCCACCCTGACCGCCTCATCCTCGGCGTCGGCAGGGAAGATGTCGATGACGTCGCCACGCACCCGATAGGTGCCGCGCTTGAAGTCCATGTCGTTGCGGGTGTACTGCAGTTCCGCCAGACGACGCAGAAAGCCGCGCTGATCGATCAGTTCGCCGCGGGTGAAGTGCAGGCGCATCTTCAGATACTGGTCCGGATCACCCAGGCCGTAGATCGCCGACACCGACACCACGATCAGCGCATCGCGACGCTCCAGCAGGGCCTTGGTCGCCGACAGTCGCATCTGCTCGATATGGTCATTGATCGAGGCGTCCTTCTCGATGAAGGTGTCCGACGAGGGCACATAGGCCTCGGGCTGGTAGTAGTCGTAGTAGGAGACGAAGTACTCCACGGCGTTGTCCGGGAAGAACGCCTTGAACTCCCCGTACAACTGGGCCGCCAGGGTCTTGTTCGGCGCCATGACGATGGTCGGCCGCTGCAATCGCTCGACGATGTTGGCCATGGTGAAGGTCTTGCCCGAACCGGTCACCCCGAGCAGGGTCTGGTGGGCCAGGCCCGAATCGAGCCCGCCGACCAGGCTTTCGATAGCGCTCGGCTGGTCACCGGCAGGCTGGAACTTCGACGACAGACGAAAGGACTTGCTCATCATGACTCCTGCTGGGGGACACCACCCAGATCGGGGCGGCTGGCGCCGACTTCAAGTCTCGCGCACGCTCGCCGACGTCAGCTCAAACCGTTGGCGTCAACGTTCGCGTGGTGATTTCCACCGTGGAAGTGGTCATCAAGCGGTGGATCGGGCACTTGTGGCTGATCTCCTCGAGCCGTGCCAGCCGCTCAGGATCCTCGATGCCGTGAAAGGTCATCGCCACATCGAGCCGGTAGACGCCCTTGCGCTCGTCGCGCTCGTCTCTGGTGACCGTGACGCTGACGCCTTCCAGCGGCCACTCCTTGCGCTGCGCGTACATGCGCGAGGTGATCGCCTTGCACGCCCCCAGCGACAGATCGAAGTAGTCGTGGGGGTCCGGCGCAAGGCCATCGCCGCCGTAAGCAACCGGCACATCGACCAGCAGGTCGTCGAAGCTGTCGATGCTGACCCGCTGGCGCAGCTTCCCATCCTTCTCGGTAGTAATCTCGATACTCATCATTTCACCTCGATGCCGAGCTTGAGTCGCTTGATCGCCTCGATCAGGGCCTCGCGACGCGCGCGCCCTTCCACCTCGGCTCCATGGCGGCCGACCTCCACGCTGTCGACGCCGTCGAGCATCATCAAGGCGGTGGTGATCTGGTTGACCTGGTCGGCGTTGTCGACGCCCTGGAAGGTCAGGGATTGCTGGGACATGAGGCGCGCCTCCTTGGCGGGTGAAGCGGAAGGACCGAAGATCGTAACAGCAAGCTTGAAACTGGTGGAAAAGCTTAGCACGACACCCCGTGCGGGTTCTTCTGCCCGTACCTTGCAAAAGGGGCGTCTCACCCTCACATTGCTGACAGGCGCAAACTTCACCTTTTTTCGATACGCGCGACAGGATTGCTCATGACGGATTGGATCACCGCCCACGGCGGCCGCTTGACCGGCTCGGACCAGGTCGACTTCGACACCCCCGACGCGGCCCGCCTTGCCCTGGACAGCACCGTGGCCACCCCGCTGGTCCATCTCGGCGCGCTGGACGTGGTCGGCCCCGACGCTGAGCGCTTTCTGCAGGGCCAGACCAGTGCCCAGCTCGCCCACGCCAATGGCCACTTCGCCCCGCTGACCTGCTTCTGCACCCCCAAGGGGCGCATGCTGGCCAACGGCCAGCTGATGAAGGTCGACGACGAACGCTTCAGGATCGTGCTGCATCGCAGTCTGGTAGCCCCGCTGGCCCAGCACCTGGGCAAGTTCGCCGCCTTCTACAAGGCCGAGCTGACGGCTCGCGATGACCTGGCGCTGATCGGCCTGATCGGCCAGGAAGCACCCGCCCTGACCGAGGTCGACTGCGACCTGACACCGCCCGATCCCTGGCGCCAGGCGAGCCACGGCGACACCCTGGTGCTCGGCCAGCCTGGCCCTCGCCCCCGCTACCTGATCATGCTGCCAGAAGACCAGGCAGAGGCCTTGTTCTCGCGCCTGATCCAGCAGTGTCAGCCGGTGGGCAATCAGGTATGGCGGCTGGCGGATATCCAGGCGGGGCTGTGTTTCATCGATGCCGATCAGCAGGATGCCTACCTGCCCCAGATGCTCAACTGGGAGGCGCTGGCAGGCATCAGTTTCAAGAAAGGCTGCTACACCGGGCAGGAAGTGGTGGCCCGCGCCCACTTCCGCGGCCAGGTCAAGAAGCGCCTGTATCGCGCCCAGCTAGAGGGGACTCGACTGCCGCCACTGGGCAGCGAGGTGATCGACGAAAGCGGCAAGCGCCAGGGCGAGGTGGTGGCAAGCGCCCTCGATGCCTATGGGCAGGCCGAGGTACTGGCGGTGCTGAATACCCGCGCCGATGAGGCCGCCCTCAGCTGCGAGGATCAACGTCTGAAGCTGCTGCACCTGCCCTACGCCATCGATCGCCTCGACCCAGAGAGTCTGGTCTGACACCGATGACGCCTGGGCATTTCGACCCGGGCGATATTCCTGCCGTCGCCCTGGTCAGGGTGCCGGCAGGCCGAATAGCCGGCGGGCGTTGTCACTTGAGTGCAGCGCCACGGTTTCCAGTGTCTGCCCTCTGATCTCGGCCACGTGGCGACACACCTCGGCCACCAGGGCAGGTTCATTGCGCTCGCCCTGGTGGCCCGACAACGGCATGTCAGGGCTATCCGTCTCCAGCACGTAGGCGTCATCGGGCAGCGACGCCACCGCCCGGCGCACCCTCCTGGCCCGGGGATAGGTCACCGCCCCGCCGAGGCCCAGCGTAAATCCCAGATCGACAAAGCGGGTCGCCTGCTCCGGAGAGCCGGCGAAGGCATGGATGAGGCCCCCTGCGGGGAGGCCCAACTGGGCCAGACGCTTGGCGACTTCGTCGTTGGCACGCACACAGTGGATCACCACCGGGAGGCGCAGATCCCGCGCCAGCCTGAGCTGGGCATCGAACAAGTGCCATTGGCGATCGAGGGTGTCGGCAAAGCGCGCATCGATCCCGCACTCCCCCAGGGCGACGCAGCGAGGGTGAGCCTTCAGCGCCTGGCCCAGCGCGCTGATGTCGTCATCCTCGCCATCCAGGCGATGATGCTCCAGAAACACCGGATGCAGACCGAGACAGGCGTGCAACCCCGTCTGCTCGGCCAGCTCCAGAGTGCCCTGCCAGGCGTCACGGTGGGTACCGGCGACCACCAGCTGTTCGACGCCCGCCCGCCGGGCCCTGGACAGGACCGCGTCGCGATCGGCGTCGAAGTCGGCAAAGTCGAGGTGGCAGTGGGCGTCGATCAGCATTTTAGTGCTCGCGGGTCTCCCTGAACCTTATATCCGGCCAGCGCTCCTGGGTCATCTGCAGATTGACCCGGGTCGGGGCGATATAGGTCAGGTAGCCACCGCCGTCGATGGCCAGGTTGGTACTGGCCTTGCGCTTGAACTCCTCGAGCATCTTCGGATCGTCGCAGTAGATCCAGCGGGCGGTGTTGACGTTCACCCCTTCGTACATGCAGTCGACCTTGTACTCTTCCTTGAGACGATGGGCGACCACATCGAACTGCAGGGTACCGACGGCGCCAAGGATCAGGTCGTTGTTGTCCAGCGGCATGAACACCTGGGTGGCGCCCTCCTCCGAAAGCTGCTGCAGGCCCTTCTGCAAGGCCTTCATCTTCAGCGGGTCCTTGAGCCTGACCCGCTTGAACAGCTCCGGGGCGAAGTGGGGAATGCCGGTGAACCGCATGTCCTCGCCCTGGGTGAAGGTGTCACCGATCTGGATGGTGCCATGGTTGTGCAGGCCGATGATGTCACCGGGCCAGGCTTCTTCCACGTGAGCACGATCGGAGGCCATGAAGGTCAGGGCGTCGGCGATCTTGACGTCCTTGTTGATGCGCACATGGCGCATCTTCATGTTCTTCTGGTACTTGCCCGAGCACACCCGCAGGAAGGCGATGCGGTCACGGTGATTGGGATCCATGTTGGCCTGGATCTTGAACACGAAGCCGGTGAAGCGCTCGTCCTCGGCCGGCACCTCGCGCACGTCGGTTTCCCGCGCCTGGGGCGGCGGCGCATACTCGACGAAGCCATCGAGCATCTCGCGCACGCCGAAGTTGCCCATGGCGGTACCGAAGTACACCGGCGTCAGCTCGCCACGGCGATAGGCCTCGAGGTCGAAGCTGTGGGAGGCACCGCGCACCAGCTCGACCTCCATGCGCAGCTCCTCGGCCAGATCCTCGCCGAGCACCTCGTCCACCTCGGGGCTATCGAGGCCTTCGATGCGCTTGTCTTCCGGAATTCGGTTGCCTTGCCCCTGGGTGTACAGGTGGATGACGTCATTGTAGAGGTGATAGACCCCCTTGAACTGACGCCCCATGCCGATCGGCCAGGTCATCGGCGCACACTGGATATTGAGCACCGTCTCGACCTCATCCATCACCTCGATGGGGTCACGGATGTCGCGGTCCATCTTGTTGACGAAGGTGAGGATGGGCGTGGTGCGCAGGCGGCAGACCTCCATCAGCTTGATGGTGCGGTCCTCGACGCCCTTGGCGCCGTCGATCACCATCAGCGCTGAGTCCACCGCGGTCAGGGTGCGGTAGGTATCCTCGGAGAAGTCCTCGTGGCCCGGCGTATCGAGCAGGTTGACCATGCGACCGCCGTAGGGGAACTGCATCACCGAGGTGGTCACGGAGATACCGCGCTCCTGCTCCATCTTCATCCAGTCCGAGGTGGCGTGGCGATCGTCACGCTTGCTCTTTACCGAACCGGCCAGCTGGATGGCGTTTCCGAACAACAACATCTTTTCGGTGATGGTGGTCTTGCCCGCGTCCGGGTGGCTGATGATGGCAAAGGTGCGCCGAAGCCCGGTTTCCTGGGCCTGCTTGGGGTTGGACATGGAGACGGTTGCCTGCTTGCTCGTAAAAAAGTGGGGCACGGGGACAAGGCCCCCATGCGCAAGGGCGCCATGATACCGCGACAGGGGCCCTGGCTGCATCTGACTATACTGGCACCATCATCCTCTCTATCGAGCCCCCTCGCGTTTCGTTGCGGCTCTGCGGTTCATAGCGCTTCGCATTAATGCAATAGATTCGCGATCAAGCTGTCATCGACGGCCGCAATGCTAGGCGACTGGCCGCGACCGCTCCCCTCGAAGGGCGACGCGCCACCCCGCCAAGACCACCGGACGCAACGACAAGGAGAGCCCCATGCAACCCACCCGACGCCAGTTTCTTGGACTCGGCCTCAAGGCCGGTGCCGGCCTCAGCCTGATCACCGCCGCCCCCGGCATCGTGCTGGCCGAATCCCGTCGGCCCGTGATCACCTCCGGGGTAATGAGCGGCGACGTCGGCACCGACCGCGCCATCATCTGGTCGCGTGCCGACCGCCCCTCGCGGATGCTGCTGGACATCGCCGACAACGCTGCCTTCAACAACGCCCGTACCCTGCAGGGACCCACCGCCCTGCCTGCCAGCGGGCTGACCGCCAAGCTCGACGTCACTGGCCTGGCCGACCTGCCGGAGGTGTTCTACCGAGTGCGCTTCGCCGCCCTCGGCGACGATCGCGCCGTCAGTGAGCCGGTCATCGGCCGGCTGGTCATGCCGGGACGCACACGCCGTTCGGTACGTTTCGTGTGGTCGGGCGATACCGTCGGCCAGGGCTGGGGCATCGACGAATCCCGCGGCGGCATGCGCATCTACGACACCATGCTCAAGCAGTCGCCGGACTTCTTCCTGCACTCCGGCGACACCATCTACGCCGATGGCCCGCTCGAAGAAAGCGTGAACCTGGAGGACGGCAGCGTCTGGCGCAACCGCATGACCGACGCCAAGAGCAAGGTGGCCGAGACCCTGGACGAGTATCGCGGCCAGTACCTCTACAACCTTTTGGACGACAACCTCAAGCGCTTCAACGCCGAGGTACCGATGTACGCCCAGTGGGACGACCACGAGACCGTCAACAACTGGTACCCCGGCGAGATCCTCGATGATCCGCGCTACACCGAGAAGAACGTCTCGCTGCTGGCGGCGCGTGCCCGACGCGCCTTCCTCGAGTCGATGCCGATCCGTCAGCGCCCCGAGGCCCCCGAGATGATTCGCCGTCGTTTCACCTACGGCCCCGAACTCGAGGTGTTCATGCTCGACATGCGTACCTATCGCGCGGCCAACAGCACCAATACCCAGGGCGCCGACAACCCGGCCTCGAGCCTGATGGGGGCTCGCCAGGTCGACGACTTGATCGCGGCGCTGAAGGCCTCGACGGCCACCTGGAAGATCATCGCCTCCGACATGCCGGTGGGCCTGGTGGTCGCCGACGGCGAGCACTTCGAAGCGGTGGCCAATGGCGAGGGTGGCGCCCCTTCCGGGCGCGAGCACGAGATCGCCCGACTGCTCAAGGCGATCCACGACAACGCCATCGCCAACGTGGTGTGGCTGACCGCTGATGTCCACTACACGGCCGCCCATCACTATGCGCCGGAACGTGCCAGTTTCAAGCAGTTCACGCCCTTCTGGGAATTCGTCAGCGGCCCGCTGCACGCCGGCACCTTTGGCCCCAATACCCTGGACGCCACCTTTGGCCCGGAGGTGGTGTTCCAGAAGGCCCCCGCCGATGGTCGAGCCAACCTGCCGCCCAGCGAAGGCTTTCAGTTCTTCGGCCAGGTGGACCTGGATGGCGACAGCCTGGCGCTCACCGTCACCCTCAAGGACACCGAGGGTAACAGCCTGCACCAACAGATATTGACGCCTCGACAGGCCAGCTAGTCAGGCGATGCCGCCTGTCGCTGCCAAGACCCGACAGCGCCGCCGTCAAGGCGGCGCTTGTCCTTTGCCCCTGAGGCCACGGGCCCAATGGAGCGCACGACAGGCCCACCATGCGCAGGTCCGACTGCGCCCCCCTATAGCGGCCTAGCCCTCAGACGTGGTGTGACGTGATGTCCGTGAGGCCAGCGCGGCCTTGAGGTGTTCCAGGTAGCTCAGCAGTACCGGGATCACCGCCAGCACCAGCAGGGTCGAGACACCGAGGCCGAAGGCGATGGTCACCGCCATGGGGATCAGGAACTGAGCCTGCAGCGAGGTCTCGAACAGCAGTGGGGTCAACCCGCCGATGGTCGTCAGGGATGTCAGGAACATGGCCCTGACCCGCTGCACCACGGCCTCGTTGAGTGCCGCGTCGATATCCCGCCCGGCGTCACGCTCGTGACGATAGAAGGTCACCAGGATGATCGCATTGTTGACCACGATCCCGGACAGCCCGAACAGCCCGAACATCGACAGGATGGTGAGATCCAGCCCCATCACCCAATGGCCCAGCAGGGCTCCCACCAGCGCCAGCGGAATGGTCGCCATCACGATCAGCGGCAGGCTCCAGGAGGCAAATACCCAGGCCAGCACCACATACATCAGGCCCAGCCCGATGATCAGGCCGGTACGCATGTCGGCGAAGGTATCACGCTGGTCCGCCGCCTGGCCCTCGAAGGTGTAGCTCAGGTGGTAGCGCTCGGTCAGCGCCGGCAGCACCTCGGCTTGCAGCGCCTCGACCACCGTGGCGGTGTTGGTCACCTCGGTGTCGAGGTCGGCGCTGACCTCGATGGCCAGACGGCCATCGGCGTGACGCAGCGCCTCGAAGCCCTGGCGGTGATCCAGCGCCATCACCTGGTCCAATGGCACCAGGCGGCCATCATCCACTCGCACCATCAGCCGCGGCAGGGTCGCCAGGTGCTCACGCTGGTCCTGCGGTAGCAGCACCCGCACCTCGATCTCGTCGGCACCGTCCTGATAGGTCTGCACCAGCACGCCATCGAAGGCTGCCCGCAACTGGCGCCCGAGTTCCCGGGTGGTCAGGCCCAGCGCCTGACCATAGGCGTTGACCGAGTAGATCAGTTGTTCGCGCCCCCAGGGCATGTCGTCCTCGGGCTCCAGCACCCCGGGCAACTGTCCGAGGCTGCGGGTCAGTGATTCCGCCGCCCGCTTCAGCGACTCGGCGGACTCGCCGACCAGGCGCACGTTGACGTCACGCCCCGGTGGCCCGCCGCTGCGCTCGACGATGGACAGGGTGTCGAGTCCCGGGACCTCGGACAGACGCTCTCGCCAGGCACGGATAAACGGCAGGTTGCGCACCGAGCGCCGGTCTGACGGCACCAGCTCGACCATGATCGAGCCGACATTGTCACCGGTACGCCCGCTGGCGTCGGCGGACAGGGTGCCGCCCACGCGCACCACGGCGCTGCGCACCAGATCCCCGCCTAGATCCTCTTCGGTGTCGTCGAGGGCCTTTTGCATGGTGGCCAGATAGTCCTCGACCCTATCTCGAGAGGTGCCGGTGACGAAGCTCAGGTTGGCGTAGAGGATATTCGGCTCCGGCGTGGGGAAGAAATTGAACGCCAGACGTCCGCCCGCCAGGAGTCCCACCGTCACCAGCACCAGCGCCAGCGCTGCGCTCAAGGTCAGCGCCCGATGGCGCAAGGTGCTGGCGGAGAAGCGTCGGAAGGGCCCCTGGCGAAAACGATCGAAGCCGCTGTCGAAGGCACCTCGCAGACGCCCCAGCGGCCCCGGACGGCGCTCGCCGCCGGCGCGAGGCGAGAAGGCATTGCGCAGGTGGGCCGGCAGCACCACGAAACACTCAAGCAAGGAGGCCACCAGCACGCAGATCATCACCACCGGAATGTCGCGCAGGATGTTGCCGATGATGCCCCCCACCATCAACAGCGGCATGAAGGCGGCCACGGTGGTCAGCGACGACGCCACCACCGGCCACAGCATCCTGCGGGCCGCACCCGCCGAGGCCAGGCGTGCCGCCTCGCCTGCTCGAAAGTGGGCATCGGCGTCCTCGCCAACGACGATGGCGTCGTCGACGATCACCCCCAACGCCATGATCAGGGCAAACAGCGAGATCATGTTGACCGAGCCGCCGATGCCCCAGAACACCGCCAGTGCGCCGAGAAAGGCGGTGGGAATACCGATGGCCACCCACAGCGCCACCCGCGCCGGCAGGAACAGATACAACAGCGCCAGTACCAGCACCAGGCCGCCCAGGCCATTGTTGATCAGCAGACCGATGCGATCGGCGATCAGCTGCCAGGTCTCGTCGTGGACCTCCAGCGTGATGCTCTCCGGCAGTTCCGCGCGGGTTTGCTCCAGCCAGCCATTGAGCACCTCGGCGGCGGCCAGTGAGTTGCCGCTCTCCGAGCGCTGCAGCATCAGCTCCACCGCCGGCTGTCCATGGTGGAGCACCTCCACCTGACGCGGACGGTTCTCCTGGCGGATCACCGCGATGTCACCGAGCGCCAGACGCACCCGCTGGCCCCCACGCACCGCGATATCGGCGAACTCCTCGGCGCTGCGGCGCTGTTCCACCGCGCGCAGCTCGCGCTCGCCGTCCTGACTGCCAAGCAGCCCCGCCGGCAGGTCCAGCGACAGTCCCTCGATGCGCTCGGCGATCTCCGGCAGGCTCAGGTCCAGCTCGCCAAGCCGCTCCACCGGTACCTCCACGCTGATCTGCTGCTCCGGCAGCCCGACCAGCTCGACCCGATCGATCCCGGCCGACAGCAGCTCGTCCTCGAAGCGACGGGCCAGCCGACGCAGCGCCTCGCGATCGACGTCACCGGACAGTATCAGGCGGGCCACCGGCTCGAAGTTCTGGGCCCGCGAAACGCGCGGCTCCTCGGCGTCCCCGGGCAGATTGGTGAAGCCATCGACCTGCTCGCGCACATCATCCAGCGCCAGCACCGGGTCGGTACCCTCGTAGAACTCCAGGGTAATGCTCGACACCCCCTGGGCCGAGGTCGAGGTCATGCGCTTCAGGCCATCGAGATTGCGCAGGCGCTGCTCCAGCGGGATGGTGATGCCCTGCTCCACGTCTTCGGCCGAGGCGCCACTGTAGACGGTCTGCACCGAGACGATGTCCAGCGCAAAATCGGGGAAGAACTGGATGTTCATCCGCGACAGGCCCAGGGCGCCGCCGATCAGCATCACCAGCATCACCAGGTTGGCCGCGACCCGGTGGCGGACAAAGAAGCCGATCGGGCCTCTGGGGGCATTCGGTTGGGTATCTTCGCTCACGGGCCGGTCTCCGCCCGAACATCGTCGCCCGCGGACGGTGAGCTCACAGACTCACCAGACCTCTGGCCAGCCAGGTCCACCACTCTCAATCCTTCGATGGCGTTGGGCAGATGGGTGGTGGCCAGGCGCTGGCCGTCGGCCAGCCCCTCACCGCTGACGATCACCCAGGAGCCCCCGTCAGGACCGCTGGTCTCGCCGTGTCGCCTGACCTCAATCGGCCGCAGGCGCCCCTGTTCGATGACGTAGATCCGATCGGCACCGTACAGGGCGCTGAAGGGTATCGCCGCACTCTCGGCCACCTCGGGACGGGCGAGTGACAGCGATACCAGCGAACCAGGCCGCAGGCGGGCCGGCGAGGACACCACCTCGAGGATGGCCTCGGTGCCGGCGGGGTCCCCCTGGCCCGACAGTGCTCTCAGCCGATAGCGCCCGCCCTCGTCGTCGACGGCCTCAGGGCGAGCGCCATCGGCCAGGCTCGACACCAGTTCGGACTGCACGCCCCTAGGCACCCGGGCACGCACCTCGAGGCCATCGAGCGGGATCAGATCGAGCAGGGCGTCACCCTCGCGCACCCGGTCGCCCGGCGCGACTTCAACAGCGGTGACGATACCGGCGAAAAGCGCTTCGGCCCGAGCCCTTCGCGCATCGCGACGGGCTTCGGCCAGCGACGCCTCGGCCTGGCGCCGCTGGGCCTCGAGACTGGCCAGCCTGGCCGGGTGTCCGTCGAGTTCGCCCTGGCGACTGACCAGCGTCACCTGGGCTCGAGCGATTTCGTTCTCGTCGGCGTCAAGCTCGGCCCGGGAGGCCAGATTACGCCGCACCAGGGAGCGCATACGCTCGAGCTGACTGCGGGCGTTGTCGAGCAGCGACTGTTCCCGAGCCAGCGCCTGTCGATCGCTCTCGAAGCGAATCTTTTCCGCCTCGATCTCGGCCTCCAGCCGTGCCACCTCCGCCTCGGCCCGAGTCACCACCGGCACCACGTCTTCCTCGGCCAGGGCTACCAGCAGGTCGCCCTCTTCGACCCGGTCACCATCACGTACCGGGCGCTGCCCGACGTGGCCATCCAGCGACGCCACCAGCCTCAGGCGATCCGGCGCCAGCACCTCGCCGTAGAGCGCCAGGGTCGGTGCGTGGCGGCCCAGCGACAGCGTCATGGCGGCGACCGGCCACTCGCGCTCTTCCACCGTTACCGGAGGCGGCGCCGGCCGCGTCACCTTCAACAGCCAGAATCCACCCACGCCGATCGCCAGAACCACGATCGGTAGCAGTCGCTTCAGCATTCCATCCATTCCCTTGTTCAGACCGCGCCCTTTGCCGATGAAGCGCTGTGTCAACGCATGCCGATAAAGCCACTTGGTAGTGTGCTCAAGCCGACAGTCACGTCGAAGCCACCACCTGGCGTCTTCGCTGCACAGGCCCCTGCCACTGTTGCCCAGCCGAGGGCACGACGCAATCGCTCGCCGCCAACGACTTTATCCCTGGTGCGCATGACCCCAGGCCGAACCCGCCGATTCGGGCGCCAGGCCTGTTGCGCGCGCCCCACGACGGTCGGGCCTGCGATGCGCTATCATGCCGCCACTCATCGAGGGAGAGATCATGCCTGCCGCCCTTCCATTGCCACTGTCGACGCCCAACCGCAATCTGATCCGCCTGACCTTTGTACGCGGCATCACCTGGACCGGTTTTCTGGTCGCCATCATCGTCGGCATCGAGCTGCTGGACTTCGCCCTCGACGTTCCTGCGGTGATCGCGGTGATCGTCGCCATGGGCCTGATCAATATCGCCACCTGGTGGCGCCTGGGCCGGCCCAGGGATGTCAGCCATCACGAGTACCTGATCCACCTGCTGCTGGACGTGGCCGGGCTGACCCTGCTGTTCTACTTCACCGGCGGTGCGACCAATCCCTTCATCACCTACTATCTGGTGCCGGTGACCATCGCCGCTGCCACCCTGCCCTGGCGTCACGCCTGGATCCTGGCACTCACCGCCATGGCCGCCTACAGCGCCCTGATGGTGGTCTACCATCCGGTGCCGCAGCTGGGCTCCCACTATGCCTCCAGCGTCAACCTTCACGTGCTGGGCATGTGGCTCAACTTCTTCCTGTCGGCAGGCCTGGTGACCTTCTTTATCTACAAGATGGCCCACGCCCTGCGCCATCGCGACCAGACCCTGGCTCGGACTCGCGAGGCGGCGCTGCGCTCGGAGCAGGTGCTGGCGGTGGCGACCCAGGCCGCCGGCACCGCCCACGAACTCGGCACGCCGCTGTCGACCATGGCGGTGGTACTGTCCGAACTCAAGAACGAACACCACGACGACCCCAGGCTGGTGGAAGATATCGACCTGTTGCGCCAGCAGGTTGACACCTGCAAGGCGCGCCTGCGCAACCTGGTCGAAAGCGCCGACCTCCGGCGCAAGGACGAGCCGGAGACCCGCGACGCCCAGAGCTGGCTCGATGGCGTGATCGACCGCTGGCTGGTGCTGCGCCCGGACGTTACCCATCGCCTTGAGGTCGCACGCCGACGCGGCCAGCCATCGATCGCAGTGGATACCACCCTGGACCAGGCGCTGACCAACCTGCTGAACAACGCCGCCGACGCCCAGCCAGACGATATCGAAATCCAGCTCGACTGGACCGCCGACAAGGTGATCATCGATATCCGCGATCATGGACCAGGCATCCCCATGTCGATCGCCGACCAGCTCGGCGAGACCTTCGTCTCGACCAAGAGCAAGGGACTGGGAATCGGTCTGTTCCTGACCCACGCCACCATCAATCGCTTCGGCGGGGGCGTCAGTCTGTATAATCATCACGACGGCGGCACCCTGACCGAGGTCACCCTGCCCCGCGTCGGCTGAGTCTCCATTCACGAGGACATCATGCAAGACACCGCACACCGGCTACTGATCATCGATGACGATGAGGTCTTTTGCCACGTACTCGAACGCGCCATGCAGCGCCGCGGCCACGAGGTCGAGGTGGCCCATGACGCCACCCAGGCGCTGGAACTGGCGCGTCGCCACCAGCCTGAGGTCGCCACCCTGGACCTGAAGCTCGACCAGGACTCGGGGTTGAAGCTGTTGCCCGAACTGCTGGAGGTGGTTCCCGACTGCCGCATCGTGGTGCTGACCGGCTACTCCAGCATCGCCACGGCGGTGGAGGCGATCAAGCTCGGGGCGGTCAACTACCTGTGCAAGCCAGTGGACGCCGACGAGGTACTCAGCGCCCTGGAACAGCGTGAGGGCAATCCCGAGACCGAGGTGGCAGACAACCCGCCGTCGATCAACCGCCTGACCTGGGAGCATATCCAGAAGGTGCTGCAGGAACACGACGGCAACATCTCGGCCACCGCCAGGGCGCTCGGCATGCACCGTCGCACCCTGCAGCGAAAGTTGCAGAAGCGCCCTGTCCGGCGTTGATGAAACCTTCGTACGCCGCTGGTGATAGCTCTCGAGACAGTAGCCCCGCGCTAAAGCAGACGCCCGATACAGCGGACACCCGATACAAAAGAGACGCAGCCCAAGGGCTGCGTCTCTTGTTTGAGCTCAGCACGCTAGTGCATGCCCGACGTCGGGTGTCTCTCCGTCCTTCTCTACCGTCCTTCTCTCTACCGGCCTTCCCTACCGTCCTTCATTGCGCCAGGCGCCTCTAGATCAGAGGTCTTTGCGCCCGTGCATTTTACGCCCAGACTCTCAACACGAAGGGCCAAGCGCCAGGGGGTCTGCAACAGAGGCTCTGCAACGGAGGCTCTGCAACAGCGTGCTCTACTGGGCGGTCCAGCCCAGATCGATATTCCAGCTGGCGCCGGTGACTGCACCGGCCGCATCCGAGGCAAGATACCCGACCAGGCTCGCCACCTCGGAGGGGTCGATCAAGCGCTTCACGGCGGCATTCTTGAGCATGATCTGCTCGATCACCTCCTGCTCCTCCATCCCATGGAGTCTGGCCTGGTCGGCGATCTGATTGTCCACCAGTGGCGTCTTGACGTAGGCCGGACACAGGGCGTTGGCGGTGATGCCCTGGGCGCCGCCTTCCAGCGCAGCCGTCTTGGTCAGCCCGATCATGCCATGCTTGGCGCTGATGTAGGCGGCCTTGCCGGGCGAGGCCACCTGGGCATGGACCGAGGCGATATTGACGATGCGCCCCCAACCATTCTCGCGCATCGACGGCCAGGCCGCCTGGGTCAGCAGGAAGGGCGCGGTCAGCATCAGATCGATGATCTGACGCCATTTTTCCTGGGGGAACTCCTCGATGGGAGCGACGTGCTGGATGCCGGCGTTGTTGACCAGAATATCCAGCCGCCCGAAACGCCTCAGGGCTTCATCGACGGCGCCGCAACAGGCCTCGGCCTGGGTCAGATCGGCCTCGTGGAAGACCGCACCCTCGGCCTCGGCCACCTCCCGTCCGGCCGGGTTGAAGTCGACCGCCAGGACTTGATGCCCCTGAGCACGCAGATGGGCGACGACCGCCGCACCGATGCCGCTGCTGGTGCCGGTCACCAGGGCAACTCTGGGAGTGGAATGATCGCTCACTATTGCTCTCCTCTGGGTCTGCAACACATCACCCGTCGAACGGGTGGCGTCTTTCTGATGGTGATTCCTGCCAACGCCTACATCAGCATCCCAGCATATGCTAGTGCTGCATTGCAGCGCCAGCCGGACAAAGGTCTCGATCGCTCACTCGGGGGCCGTCATCACCTTGTCCATCAGCCGCTGTGCCAAGCGACAGGATTCCTGGCCACAGGCAGACGACAGTACATCGTCTGCAGACCGGCCTGAAACTCAATATGTATATTTAGCTGAGCACAACATATATGCAGCCGTGCGCTGCTATTGATCCACATCATATCAAAGCATAAGTATTTGTTGACCTGACAACATCGGGATAACACGATCCCCCCACGACCCTTGTCGCACGCAGGAGATACCTCTTTTATTTCCACGGCAGGGAAGTTGTCTTTCAAGAGTATAAAATTTGCCCGTAAATCATAAACAGGGAGCGGGATATGGACAGAATGTATTTACGCCACACCCCTTCCATTAAATATTCTGACCCTACCGACAACACAAACCTTTTATCAAACAACACTTTCCAACGCTGTCCAAGGAAATCATCAATTCCATCCAACCAGACGAGAACACATTCGCCATGTTGATAGCGATGCAAAAAATAGATCAGGAAATCGATAGAATGACTGGATACCTGATTCTTATTGCAATGATCAGCCTATTCCTGCTGATCGCTTTTGGAGCAGTTTACCGACTTTTCCTCAATACAATCAACTATCCATTTGGACTCGTTGATTTGCTCACAATCTGCATCGTTCTTCCAGGAGCAACAATGGCTCATCGACGGGGGTGCTATTTCGCCCTTACATACATCGCGAACACGCTCCCCGATAGTGCAAGGAACAAGATCATGATTCTCGCTCAATTAGCGACAATGAAGATCATGATCATACTAACCTACCTTTTCCATGAAAATCTCCTGCTTGCAAACATAGAACACATATTTTATGAGGAAAATCTTCGCGCCTTGGGCCAGACAATGCTACCTATCATGTTTATGATGATGAGCTACACCTCCTTGATTGCATTTTCACGAGCATGGTTTACGACACCACCAACTGAGGCGATCACTCAATGACCCCCTTGAGTCTGGTGTTTGCTGTCCTGGCAGAACTTCTAGTACTTGGAGTTCCCGTCATCTTCGTGATAGGGGTAGTGGGCGTTGGTCTAATCGAGACGCAAGACCTGACTTATGGACTAGTCACTTTTCAGTTCTTGCACAATATGCAGAGTCTGCAGTTGGAAGCCATCCCTTTACTCATCGTAACCGGAGATCTCATCACTCATGGAAGAGTCAGTGCCAGCTTGAAGAGTCTCACCTTTGGCGTCTTCGGCATCGTGAAAGACGCTACCCCTCTGTCGCAGACGGTTTCAGACACGGCATCCGAACCAGACACTGCAAGTAGTCATGGGCCTGTCACGCAATTGTTATCAGGCACGTCAAACAACCTTGGCCACGCACCGCAATACCGAACCAATAGAGCTATCCCGACAATTGTGAGTGCATTTACAGCGCTATCGGTTCTTGCTGCCGTTTTTATATCAGTCTCTTACATGCTAGCCAGTGACGTGTATCCAAAGCTGGTTCCAGCAATACTCGTGCTATCCGCTATTCTGACCATCATCTGTACATATCAGAACACTCATTCACGCTCATACCATGATGGAAACCTCCGTTCGCCCTCTTTTCTGTTTTCAGTATTTTCTGCCATATGGGATCTAGCGATACCCTTGATTGTGATTGGTGGGGTAAGCTCCTACATATTCCGTTTTTCGGAAGCAGCGATGCTGGCTGTCATCCATGCTTTACTCGGAGCATTATTTATCCATAGAACCTTAGCGCTACGCGACATACGCAGAATCTTGATTCAATCATCAATAACCTCATCTGTGATAATAGTAACAATTGGATTTTCCGGATTACTCAACGCGAGTCTTCAGCACTCTGGAATTTCGGACCGCATTATCGAAACAGCGCTTTCCCTTGACAGCACCACCTACTCCACACTACTTATCGTTGCTACTGCGGTGGTGGTGACAGCCTGTTTGACAAGAGCCGTCGCTGCACTGATCATCTTGACACCGCTAGTCTATCCCTTGACCGACCAGCTTGGTATAGACGAATTCCAGCTTGGTTTTTTCATGATTTCCCTGACCAGTATCGGGGCCCTCTTTGCACAGCTCTTGGTCGAACTCTACAAGCGTCCAACAAGCGAACAAGGCACACCATCGCGATGTCACAGCCTTGCATCAGGCTATCTCCTCATAGTCTCTATTTCAATATTTATTGTAGTAAGCTGTACATTGAGCCAATAAATAAAAACATATCAATCAACCATTACCAGGAATTCACTGATAAAAACGATATAAAGTCACGACCAAGACAGCACTTTTATCAATAATGTAACAAAGCCACCCACAGCCATGCCCCCGGACAGTGACTGCTATCATGTCGACTCACTCGGGGGCCGTCATCACCTTGTCCATCAGCCGCTGTGCCAGGCGACAGGCCTCGCCCATGTCGTCGACATCGCCAAGGTCGTTCAACAGCAGGCAGCGCCACAATATGTCCCCGGCCATGATTTCCGGCTCCAGCTCGAATTCCCCCCTTGGCAGCTCCAGCACCTGAGGCCCGGCCGTGCCCGTATCGCACGCCTCGGCGGATTCCCGCACCAGCGCCAGCGACAGGTCGCAGGGCGTCAGCCAGGCGCCAACCAGCCATCCAGGACGGCCAGGACAGGGCGCAAAACACAAGGCATCCACCGCAAGCCGGGGGTGAAACTCCGGGCGCGCCTTGAACGCCTGCAGGTGACGATCACTGAATTCCCTGGCAAGACGTTCCAGCCGCCGGTACTGCTCCATCGATAACGCCGACATCACACCTTCCTGTCACTGTTGAACCCTTGATTCCCCGTTACTGTCCTCGACACCCACAGGCACGCGCCGAACGGGAATGTTAGACTTCAGCCAAAATCCCTCCCCCTGCAAGGAGTCGCCCATGACCCTCGAGGAACGTCTGGAAGCCACCATCGACATCGCCACGGCGGCTGGCAAGATGATCCGCGATGCCCGCGAAGGTGACGACCTCAAGCATCACTTCAAGGAAGGCCAGGAGCTGGTCACCGATACCGACGTGGCGGTGGACACCATGATCACCGAACGCCTGGAATCGGCCTTCCCCGGCGAGGACCGCCTCAGCGAGGAGCTGGCCCCCGACAAGGATGCCGTGGAAGAAGATGGCGCCCTGTGGGTGGTCGATCCCATCGATGGTACCGTCAATTTTGCCCACGGACTCTTCCATGTGGCGGTGTCCATCGCCTACGTCAAGGATGGGGTCACCCAATTGGGCGTGGTCCATGCCCCCTTCCTCGGCGAGACCTTCACCGCAATACGCGACAAGGGCGCCTGGCGCAATGGACAGTCGATCAGCGCAAGCCAGAGCGAGTCCCTCGAGCAGAGCCTGGTCGGTACCGGCTTTCCGTACCGGCGTGATAGCCGTCTGCCCCTGATGCGACGCCTTGGCGCGGTGCTTCACCACTGTCGCGATGTGCGTCGCAACGGCGCCGCCGCCCTGGATCTGTGCGATGTCGCCTGTGGTCGCCTGGACGCCTACTACGAAACCGTCTCTCCCTGGGATTTCGCCGCAGGCTGGCTGATCGCCCGAGAGGCCGGCGCCCGCACCGGGCACCTGTATCCCTGCCCGGAGGGCCTGCCCGAGGACCTTTACGGCGAGAACCTGCTGGTCAGCGCCCCGGCGATCTTCGACGAACTCGGAGAGCTGCTGCGCCAGGCCGACGCAGGGGAATTGCGCGATATCGGTATCGGTTGAGCGTCGACTTTTCGCCATGCCGATAGCCGTGTTCGATCGAACGGCATTCAGCAACGCTATTGGCCTTCCGCGACGCAATCCGTCACAATGCGCGCCATCCACTTACTCATTGACCGTCCCGCCGCATGGCGTCGGACAGGTCGCTGATTCAACACTACCCACTGCATCAACGATGCGAGGAGCTTTCATGATTGTTGTCATCTTCGGTCGCCCCGGCTGCCCCTTCTGCGTACGCGCCAAGGAGCTCGCCAACTCTCTGAGCGACGCCGGTCGCATCGAGGGCTACCGCTACGTGGACATTCACGAAGAAGGCATCACCAAGGCCGATATGGAAAAGACCATCGGCAAGCCGGTCACCACCGTGCCGCAGATCTTCGTCGACCAGACCCACGTGGGCGGCTTCACCGAATTCGACCAGTACGTTCGCGACAATGAGCTGATGCCTGCCTGAACCGACGGCACAGCCGGTAACAAGACGGGAAGCCCACATGGGCTTCCCGTTTTTTTGCTGAAGACCCCACGAAACGTGCGCCTGGTCATGCCACCTGCCCTGCCCATCCTGGCCAACAGAGCTTGCCCTCACCCGTCTGGCCGCCGAAACCGTTGAACGTTCGCCCGTCGTTGAAAGATCGTCCCTCCTTCCTGCCTATACTCACAGAACAGGCTTCCTGGCAGGCAAGGATCGGCAATGACAGAGCAGCAGCGCTTCGTTCAGCAATTGTGGCTGGACTACGTCCATCAGCACCCTGACATCGGTGCGCTGCGCCTGTGGCCGGTGGATGCGCCGGTCGAGTGCTTCACGCTGGTCACCGTGAGCCAGTCCCCCTGGAGCCTGGCCTCCCTGTTGCCGGCTCTTGAACAGCACGGCTACCGCCCTCTATATCGTTACGCCCTGCCCGACCGAGGCCTGCTCGCCTGCCTGTTCGCCGGCCGTGAAGAAGGGCCGAGACTGAACATCGTCGAGCTGCAGACCACCCGTCTGTCGCGCCAGCCTCGCGATACTCTGCTGAAGCTGGTCGCCACCGGCAACGCAGAACGAACCCCATTGCTTGGCGCCAACCGCCCCTGGTCGATGCCTGACTGGGACAGCTACCAGCAGCTTCATCGCGCCCATCCACTGGCCGGCTGGCTGGCGGTCATGGGCCCCCGGGTGCATCACGTCGCCTTCGATTGCCGCAGACTCGACAGAAGCCTGGTCGAGCTGGACCAGGCACTCCAGCAACATGGCCTGCACGCCGGACAGAACGAGGATCTGGCGCTCCCCCTGTCGGCGATGGTCGAACACCGCTTCTACCCGACCTGTTCTCGGCGTCTGGCGTTCGCCCTGGGAGATGAACATCGGGTGCAGCTCGGCGGCCTGCTGCTCTTGGAAAAACAGGCCAGTGCGGGCCAGCAACGCACCGCCGACGTGATGCTGCCACCCCACAGCCGCTGCGAAATCACCTGACGCCGGGCGTCAGCCGACGGCGTCGGCTGTGTGCTCTTCTTCACCCTCCAGGTCCAGCTCAAGCTGCTGGGGCTCGTAGCGGGGATCGATCTCGGCGAAGTGCGGAGTCTCCATCACCGGCTGAGCGACGAAGGGCTCCTGCTCGACCGACTTGCCCCGCTCACCGTGGAGCCTGACCATCACGAACATGGCCAGGGCAAAGGCCGCCATGCCGAGAAACAGCCATAGCCCGTCGGGACCCGCCGCCTGCATCACCAGCGAGGCACTGAAAGGCCCGATGACCGAGCCGATGCCGTACCAGATCATCAGCTTGGCATTGGCAGCGACCACCTCCTCGGGTTCGAGCCAGTCATTGGTATGGGCCAGACTGAGCGAATACAGGGTGTGCAGCATGGCAGTGTGGCCGCAGGCGATCGCCAGCAGCAGCCAGAAGCTGGCACCGGCCGCCGCCGAGATCAGAGCACCGGTGACGGTCATTACGATCGCCATCCACAGAATGACGCGACGCCGGTCGAGTCGATCCGAAACCCGTCCCAGCCCCCACTGGGCGACCAGCGCCACCAGGGTGGTAACCGCCATGAACTTGGCGGTCTGGGCAGTGGTCAGGCCGATCTCCTGACCGTAGTACGGAGTCATGGCGAAGAACGCCTGCACCATCAGGCCGCCGGTAAAGGCACCGACCAGGCCCACCGGCGCCCGCCGATACAGGGTCGACAGACGAATCTTGCGCGGCGTCACGTCGTGGTGACGACTGGGCCCCTGGATACGATGAATCGACAACGGGACCAGCGACAGCGCAAACAGCATCCCCACCACCGAGAACAGTACCGGGCCGCCCGGGTCGGCCAGATTGAGCATCCACTGGCCGCCGGCCAGCGAGGTGGTCGAAATCACCATGTACCAGCCCAGAACGCGACCGCGATTATCGTTGCTGGACTCCCCCGACACCCAGGACTCCATGACCATCAACAGGCCCGCCGTGGCACCACCCCCGATCAGCCGCCAGACCAGCCAGGCCCAGGGATTGATCCACAGTCCATGAAGCATGGCGGTAACCGCCAGCGACGCCGCACAGGCGGCGAACACGCGAATATGGCCGACGCTGCGAATGCGCTTCTCGAGCCAGTAGCTTCCGGCCACGAACCCCAGCGAGAAGCTCGACATCAGAAGCCCCGCCATCTGGGAGGGGAAGCCCTCCAGCGACATGCGGACCCCGAGCAGGGTCATGATCAGACCGTGACCCAGCAGGAAGCTGATCTCACACAGGAACAGAACCGGGAGAGTGGCAGGGAGTGCGCGCAACACAGACCTCCGTGGCGATGGCGAATGGCCGGCCGAGAGCCCGTCTCGACCAGTGACCTGGGCGCCGCATTGTACCTGCCAGGGCTCGAGTCTCCATCCCTCCCACGAGGTTCATCCACAGATTCTGTGGATAAAGCTGTGCATCAAGGCGTTTGAACCGTCCAAAAGCCCGATCACTGCGGCACCGGACTCAAGATGGTCATAAATTCGGCAACCGCGACAGGGTCTCGCAAACGCCAGCGGCCCGGCGTAAGCCGGGCCGCTGCGAGGGTGCCAAAACCTTGTTCTCGCTCAAGGTATCAGCCAGCAGAACATGCTGGCTCGGCAAGGGTGACGCTGGTCAAAGGGCGTTTTGGTCAGTCGAAGACCATTTCCGGGACGTCATCCGGCACGATCAGCTTGCCGGCGGTCTTTTCCTTGATCTCCTCGACACTGACGCCCGGTGCCCGCTCCTTGAGGATAAAGGCGCCGTTATCGATCTCCAGATAGGCCAGATCGGTCAGCACACGATTGATGCAGCCGGCACCGGTCAGCGGCAGGCTGCAGGACTCCAGCAGCTTGGAAGTGCCGTCCTTGGAGGCGTGGGTCATGGTGCAGATGATGTTTTCGGCACCCGCCACCAGGTCCATGGCTCCGCCCATGCCCTTGATCAGCTTGCCCGGGATCATCCAGGAAGCGATGTTGCCGTTCTGGTCGACCTCGAAGGCGCCCAGCACCGTCAGGTCGACGTGACCACCGCGAATCATCGCGAAGGACTCCGCCGAGGAAAAGATCGCCGACCCCGGACGCGCGGTGACGGTCTGCTTGCCTGCGTTGATCATGTCCGGATCGACCTCTTCCTCGGTGGGGTAACGCCCCATGCCGAGCAGACCGTTCTCGGACTGCAGCATCACGTCCATGCCTTCCGGAATATAGTTTGCCACCAGGGTCGGAATGCCGATGCCCAGGTTCACGTAGAAGCCGTCTTCGAGTTCGCGCGCGACACGCTGCGCCATCTGTTCACGAGTGAGTGCCATCTTGATGCCTCTTTGCTGTTCTTTGGAGAAGTCGTTGCGTCAGGGCGATGCGCCTGATCAGCCCTGGTGTACGGTGCGCTTCTCGATACGCTTCTCGAAGGTGCCCTGGATCAGGCGGTCGACGTAGATACCGGGCGTGTGGATCTCGGCCGGATCCAGCTCGCCCGGCTCGACGATCTCTTCGACCTCGACCACCGTGATCTTGCCGGCGGTGGCGACCATGGGATTGAAGTTCTGGGCGGTCTTGCGATAGACCACATTGCCGTAGCGATCGGCCTTCCAGCCCTTGACGATGGCGAAGTCACCGACGATGGCCTCTTCGAGGATATAGTGGCGACCGTTGAATTCGCGCACTTCCTTGCCCTCACCGATGGGGGTGCCATAGCCGGTTGCCGTGTAGAAGGCGGGAATACCGGCACCGCCGGCGCGCATCTTTTCGGCCAGGGTCCCCTGCGGGGTCAGCTGCACATCGATCTCACCGTCGAGCATCTGACGCTCGAACAGGGCGTTCTCGCCCACGTAGGAGGCCAGGATCTTGCTGATCTGACGATCCTCCAGCAGCACCCCGAGGCCAAAGCCATCGACGCCACAGTTGTTGGAGACCACCGTGAGGTCCTTGACCCCGCGACGCTTGATCTCGGCGATCAGGTTCTCCGGAATGCCGCAGAGACCGAAGCCTCCGGCCAGCACCGTCATACCGCTCTCGATGCCGTCCATCGCCTCTTCATAGGAATACACGCGCTTGTCGAATCCGGCCATGTGGGGCGCCTCGTCTGTCGATGAAAGTGAAAGGAGAGGTGGCGAACCGGCACCGTTCCGGTGCCCCGCCCTGCCTCAAGGTAGCACTGAAGGCAGTGTTGCTCGCCCCCATATATTTGTTAAGTTTGTTTTCTTTATTGATTATTTATATCTTTAAATAAATTTGACCTTGGTAGCATGTCGTGACCGTCAAGCAACTGCGTGCCTTTCTGGCGGTGGCCAGAACCCTGAGCTTCACCCAGGCCTGTGAACAGCTCCACCTCTCCCAGCCGGCGCTGAGCCTGGCGATCAAGGGTCTCGAGGACAGCCTAGGCGGTAGACTGCTGATCCGCACGACCCGAAGCGTCCGCCTGACCCCCGAAGGTGAGTCCCTGGTGCCGCTGGCCAAACGCTTGCTGGTGGAATGGGACAACACCGAGGACGCCCTGCGCCAACGCTTCACCCTGCAACTTGGACGGCTCTCCCTGGCCGCCATGCCGGCCTTTGCCGGCAATCTGCTGGCCCCGGCGCTGGGGGTGTTTCACCGCCAGCACCCGCGTATCAACGTCACCGTACATGACGTGGTCAACGAGCAGGTGATCGACATGGTGCGCCAGCGCCAGGTGGAGATGGGCATCGCCTTCGAGCCGGAGGCCACCGGCAGCCTGCACTTCACTCCGCTGTTTCACGACCGCTTCGTGGCCGTGCTGCCCCCACGCTCGCCTCTGGTACAGCATTCAAGCCTCGACTGGGAAAGCCTGATGAGCTGGGACTTCGTGGCGCTGCAGCGGCCTTCCATGGTACGCCGCCTGCTGGAGCAGCAGCTCGGTGCCCGACACGGGGCCCTCAAGGTAGCCTTCGAGACCCATCAGCTCGCCAGCGTCGGACGCATGGTGGCCAATGGCCTGGGCGTCAGCGCCGTGCCCTCGCTGTGCCTGCGTCAGATGCAGGAGGCCGGCGCGGTCTGCCGCCCACTCAAGGATCCCGTCATCGAGCGCGCCGTGGGGGTGGTCACCTGGAACCCCCACGAGCTGTCGGTGGCCGCCCGCGCCATGCTCCAGGTACTGGTCGACAATATCGAGACACCGACCCTCTCAGAAGCATGACGCTGACATGGCCGTGGACCCTCGCACTGGGCAGCCGGCACCGGATCCATTAGGATTGGCGGGCCTGCCTCGCCCACTGTCACGGCCAGGCGACACCCGCTCTATCTGCTGTTGCGAGGTTATCCAAGGAATGTCGACCCTCAAGGGCCTGATCAGCGTTCTGCTGCTGGTTGGCAACACGCTATTCTGGACCATCCCGTTGGTGATCCTGACCCTGCTCAAGGTGGTCACCCCCGGGCGACGCTGGCAGCGGCGCGTGCTGGCCGGGCTCAACGCCATCGCCCTCAACTGGATCGGTTTCAACCTGTGGTGGATGCGTCACTGGATCAAGCCCGACCTTCGCATGTCGGTGCCCGAGGGGCTGAGCCCGGACGCCTGGTACCTGGTGCTGTCCAACCATCGGAGCTGGACCGACATCTTCCTGCTGATGATGGCGTTTCATCGCAAGATCCCGATGCCACGCTTCTTTCTCAAGCAGCAGCTTATCTGGATCCCGGTAGTAGGGATGGCCTGGTGGGCACTGGAGTTTCCCTTCATGCGCCGCTACAGCAAGGAGCGCCTGGCCGCCAACCCACGCCTGGCCGAACGCGATCGCAAGGCCACCGAGCGCATGTGCAAGCGTGCCCGCGACGTTCCCATTGCCATCATCAACTTTGTCGAAGGGACCCGTTTCACCCCGGCCAAGCGCGAGGCCAGGCAAAGCCCCTTTCGCCATCTGTTGCGCCCCAAGGCCGGCGGCATCGCCCAGGTACTGAACCTGCTCGGCGATCGTCTCGACGCCATCATCGACCTCACCATCGACTACCAGTCGAGCCAACCCAGCTTCTGGCGCTTCCTGTGCGGCCAGGAGAAGGCCATTCGCCTTGATGCACGCCGCCTCGACGTGGCGCCGTGGATGCTGGAGGGGCGCTATCACGACGACCCGCACTACAAGGAACGCTTCCACTCATGGCTCAACGCCCTGTGGCAGAACAAGGACGCCTCACTCGACTCGCACCGCTGGTGATCGCCCTGCTGCTGGCCGGCTGCGCCGGTCAGGGGGCATCCCCGACGTCATCGCAACGCAGCGCCAGCGTCGCCGGCAGCAGCATTGCCGGCGACTGGATCAGCGTGCAGCGCGGCGACACCCTCGGCTCCATCGCCCGCCGCGCCGGCGTACCGCTATTGCGGCTGCAGCGCTTCAATCCGGGTGTCGACGCCCGCCACCTGGCCGTGGGTCAGCGCCTGCTGGTGCCCTCTCATCAGGAGCGGGCGCCGTCCGGCGGCCCCTATCGCTATCAGATCCGCCCCGGCGACACCTATAGCGCCGTTGCCAGGCGCTTCGGCACCACCGCTCAGCGCATCCAGAGTGCCAATCCTGGCGTCCGCGCCACCGACCTCAAGGTCGGCCAGGTGATCCAGGTGCCGCTGGCCAGCCGATCGGTCGCCAGCAGCTCAGGCACGTCCAGCAGCTCAGGCACGTCCAGCCCCTCTCGCTCCGCTTCGTTGCCGGATCCCGGTCCGGTCGCCTCAAACGCTCGTGGCTGGCCCTGGCCGCTGGACGACTATCGGGTGGTGCGCCGTTACGGCAAGGACAGCCGCGGCAGCCTGCAGCCGATGCTGCTGGCCACCGACGAGGGCGCCCGGGCCAAGGCCGTTGCCGATGGCCAGGTGCGGTTCGCCGACGGCATGCGGCAACTGGGCCAGGTGGTGATCGTGCACCACGCCGATAACCTGCAGAGTGTCTACGCGCTATGTGACGACCTGCTGGTCAAGCAGGGAGAACAGGTCAGCCGCGGCACCCCACTATGCGTGGTCGGCAAGCATGCCTCGACCGGCCGCCACGATCTGCTGTTCGACATGCGCCATGGCGGCAAGCCCATCGACCCGGACACCATCCTTCGCTGAGCGCTGCGGGCCGAGTCGACGCAAGCGCAATGCGCTTGTCCGTCGCCCGGCCCCATCGACACCGTAACAGCCTGTTCATATCGCTGACCTAGAGATGTCATGCTGGAGCATCACTCTGTCTCGGGAGCGGGCCATACGGGGCCCGACCGGTACGAGGAATTCCATGCGCATCTGTCTGGTCAGCGAAACCTGGTCTCCTGATATCAATGGGGTCGCCCATACGCTGGGGCGCATCAGCCAGGAACTGCGTGCTCTTGGCGTGACGCTGCAGCTGGTCCGGCCGGCCCCCGTCGACGGCTCCACCGAACCCGCCACCGGGATGGCCCACGAACTTCGTGTACGCGGCATGTCGATGCCGCGCTACAAGGAAGTGCGTATCGGCTGGGCCTCCGCCAGTCGTTTGCGCAGGCTATGGCGCGACAATCGTCCCGACGCCATCTATGTAGCGACCGAAGGCCCCTTGGGCTGGTCAGCGCTGCGCGCGGCAGAAAAGCTGGACATTCCCGTGGTCAGCGGCTGGCACACCAACTTCGATCACTACTGCCAGGACTATGGTCTGCCGTGGCTGGCGCCACTGGTACGCAATCGCCTGCGTCATTTTCACAATCGCTGTGCGGCGACCCTGGTACCGACCCATCAGCAAGCCCGGGAGCTTGCGCAAAGAGGCTTCGAGCGCGTCAGCGTCATGGCACGCGGCATCGAAGGCGATCGTTTCACCCCCGCCAAGCGTAGTCAGCAACTGCGCGACAGCTGGGGTGTCGGCCAGCACCAGCCGGTGGCGCTCTACGTGGGCCGACTGGCGCCAGAGAAGAACCTGGAGCTGTTGCGCGACACCTTTCTCGACATGCTCGAGGCGCGCCCCGACATGCGCCTGGTGGTGGTGGGCGACGGCCCCGGGCGGGCATCGCTGGAAAAGGCCCTGCCGGACGCCATCTTTACCGGCTTCATCGATTCCGCCGAGATGCAAATCCACTACGCCAGCGCCGACATCTTCGTCTTTCCCTCGCTGTCGGAGACCTGGGGCAACGTCATTCTCGAAGCCATGGCCAGCGGCCTGGCGGTCGTAGCCTTCCGCCACGCGGCCGGCGCCGAGTTGATCACCACCGACAAGGATGGGGTCAGCGTCGCCGCCGGTGACAACGCCGAATTCCGTCAGCAGGCGACAGCGCTATGCCAGCAGCAGGCACGCTACGCCCGCCTGGGCCGCGCCGCCCGGGAACGCGCCCTGGCCTACCGCTGGCCATCCATCGCCCAGACCTTCCTCGACGCCCATCACCAAGCCCTGACGTCGGGAACCGGCCTGTCGGACCCCGCCAAGGCCTAGATCGCTCGTTGAACACCCCGCCGCCGGCCCGAGCGGCGGCGTGGAGGCCACAGGAAGCGGGCCCTAGCACGACACATGACGACACATGACGACAAAAGACGCTAGAAGACGACTTACCGCCAGGGAGATGTGACATGCCCACTAAAATCCCGCAGATGTTCGACCGCCTGGATATGCTCGAGTGGCAACTGTGCCAGCGCACCGCCGGCCTCAGCATTCACCGCCCCTGGCTATCCACCTTGAAGATCTCCAGCAAGCTGGGCGACTGGCCGATCTGGGTGGCGCTGATCGTGGCGTTGCCGGCGATCCACGGCCGCGATATCGGTCTGCGCCTGATGCTCGAATACACCGTCACCGCCGTGGTGGCGATCGCGGTGTACAAGCTGCTGAAGACCCGTCTGTGTCGAGAACGGCCCTTCATCACCTTTGGCGGCAGCATCCAGTGCAACGAACCGGCCAGGGACCGCTACAGCTTCCCCAGCGGCCACACCATGCACGCGGTGATGTTCTGCACCCTGGTCGCAGTACACAGCCCCGCATTGCTGCCCTGGCTGCTGCCCCTGGCGGGCTTGATCGCCATCTCGCGGGTGGGCCTGGGACTGCACTACTACAGTGACGTCCTTGCCGGCGCGGCGCTTGGCTATGGCATGGCCCTGGCTAGCCTCGGGCTTTCCTCGACCACTCTGCTGATCGCGGCGTCCCACTGACGCCGCCTCGGGGGCATCACTGCCGCTCGCCCGCATCTCGCCCGCATCTCCAGAAAAAGCGCCACCGCTCCTGATCGGTGGCGCCAGCCAGCCTTCACTGGCATCCTGCTTGAATGCCACCACATGACCCCAAAGCGCTGTTCAAATTGCTACACGAAGCGCCATCCCAAACCCTGGTCGAGACCCCACCGCTTTACTACCTGCCCGGGCTCATAAGCGAGCCCGATGCAAGCGACCTGCAGGATAGGCTGCGCCAGGAACTCGACTGGCAGCAGCCCGAACTGACCCTTTACGGGCGCAGTCATCCCATTCCCCGCCAGCAGGTATGGATGGGCGATCACGCCTATCGCTACTCCGGCAGGGACTTCGCGCCCTGCCCCTGGCATCCGTCGGTGGCGGCCCTGCGTGATCGTCTCAATGGCCTGCTCGAACGGTTTTCGGCCGTCGAAAAGAGCACACCGACCAGCGCCTTCAATAGCGTACTGATCAACCGCTATCGCAACGGCGAGGACCGCATGGGCTGGCACTGCGATAACGAAGCGGAACTTGGCGATTGCCCTACCATCGCCTCCATCAGCCTGGGGGCGACCCGTCCCATGCGCTTTCGCTGGAAGGACCGCTCGTCCGCGGCCTTCAACGTCTGGCTCGAAAGCGGCAGCCTGCTATGGATGGGGCCCGGCTGCCAGGAACAGCTCGAACACGCCCTGCTGCCACGCAAGATTCCGGGTGAGCGAATCAACCTGACCTTTCGTCGACTTGTCGTCTGACCTGCAATGCCGGCGCCAGACCCGAGCCGTCTCTTTCTCTAGGACATAAAAACGGCGCCCTGTGGGCGCCGTTGATCGTTCATCCGATGGCACTTTCCGCCACACAAGATAACGGTATAACGCGTTATCTATCGAGATGTCAGCCGCGTTGTCAGCCGCGTTGTCAGCCGCGTTGTCAGCCGCGATAGTAACCCGGTGTGATGACCGGCATGCGCGTCACCGTCATCGGCAAACGCTTGCCACGCACCTCGGCGTACACGGTGGTGCCGATCTCGGCGTGATCGAGGCTGACGTAGCCCATGGCCACCGGCTTGCCGACGCTGGGGCCAAAGCCACCGGAGGTCACCTGCCCGAGCAGACGATCGTCCTCGCTGTAGAGCTCGGCACCTTCGCGCACCGGAGCACGCCCCTCGCCCAGCAGGCCGACGCGCTTGCGCTGGTGGTCCTTGACTTCGACCTGGTGCAGCACCAGATCAGCCCCCGGGAATCCACCGGCGCGCTCGCCGCCACGACGACGTGGCTTGCCAATGGCCCAGATCAGCCCCGCCTCCACCGGCGTGGTGGTGGTATCGATATCGTGGCCGTAGAGACAGAGCCCGGCCTCCAGGCGCAGGGAATCACGCGCCCCCAGGCCGATGGCCTCGACCTCTTCCTCGGCCAGCAGCTTGCGCGCCAGGGCGTCGGTCTGATCCGCCGGCACCGAGATCTCGAAGCCATCCTCGCCGGTATAGCCGCTGCGGCTGATCCACACCGGGATACCGTCGATGTCGAAGCGACCATGCTGCATGAACACCATCTCGCAGGCTGCCGGACACAGGCGCGCCATGACATCGGCGGTCTTCGGCCCCTGCAGCGCCAGCAGGCCGCGATCGACTACCTCGACTTCGTGGTCGGGCAGCCCGCGACGCAGATGGGCGATGTCCTGATCACGACAGGCCGCGTTGACCACCAGGTAAAGGTGGTCACCGGCGTTGACCGTCATCAGGTCATCGAGGATCCCGCCGTCTTCGCTGGTAAACAGGCCATAGCGCTGCATGCCTTCGGGCAGGCCGACCAGATCCGCCGGCACCAGGGTCTCCAGCGCGGCCAGCGCGTTCTCGCCACGAATCAGGATCTGCGCCATGTGCGAGACGTCGAACAGGCCGCAGGCCGCGCGGGTGTGCTCGTGCTCTTTCTTGACCCCCAGCGGATACTGAACGGGCATGTCATAGCCCGCGAACGGGACCATCTTGGCCCCCAGCTCTCGATGCAGGGCATTCAGCGGTGTCGTCTTGAGTTCACTCATGGCGTTTCGTCTCGTGGTTCGTGAAAGAACCCTTGCAACGACAGGAGGTGCCCCTGAGGGCACCTCCCGTGGTCGGCTCAGGCTCAGGACTTGTCGTGATCAAGGGCCTCGCCCGGCAGGATGTCCTTGCCGTCGAAGTAGTCCTTGGTCAGCTTGAACACCACCGGCGACAGCAGCGCCAGGGCGATCAGGTTGGGAATCGCCATCATGGCGTTGAAGGTGTCGGCCATCAGCCAGATGAAGCCAAGCTGGGCCAGCGCACCCACCGGAATGGCCAGCACGAACAGTACCCGGTAGATCATGATGGAGCGGGTACCGAACAGGAACTGGAAGCACTTCTCGCCATAGAAGGACCAGCCAAGGATGGTGGTGAAGGCGAAGATCGCCAGGGCGATCGACACGATGGCCTCACCCCAGCCATTGGGCAGGGCATTGTCGAACGACAGCGCGGTCAGCGAGGCGCCGGCCTCACCGGTCTCCCAGATCGGCGCGGTCAGGATCACCAGGGCGGTGATGGTGCACACCATGATGGTATCGATGAAGGTACCGAGCATGGCTATCAGCCCCTGGCGAACCGGGTTCTTGGTCTGGGCCGCGGCGTGGGCGATCGGCGCGCTGCCAAGGCCGGCCTCGTTGGAGAAGATACCCCGAGCGACACCGAAACGGATGGCCGCCATCACCGCTGCGCCGGCGAAACCACCCATGGCGGCGTGGGGATTGAAGGCGTAGTAGAAGATGTTGCTCAGGGCGCCACCGATCTGGTCGGCGTTGACCGCCAGGGCACTGACACCGGCGATGATGTAGGCGATACCCATGATCGGCACCAGCTTGCCGGCCACCTTGGCGATGCGCTTGATGCCGCCGAGGATCACCGCACCGGCCAGCACCATGATCACCACACCGGTAATCCAGGGCTCGATGCCGAAGCTCGACTCGAGGGCGTCGGCCACCGAGTTGGACTGCACGGTGTTACCGATACCGAAGGCGGCCACGGCGCCGAAGAAGGCGAAGGCACCGCCCAGCCACAGCCACTTGCGGCCGAGTCCGTTCTTGATGTAGTACATCGGCCCACCGATATGGAAACCGGTGTCATCGGTCTCGCGATAGCGCACCGCCAGCACTGCCTCGGCAAACTTGGTGGCCATGCCCACCAGGGCGGTGATCCACATCCAGAACACCGCACCGGGGCCACCCAGGGCAATCGCCGTGGCCACACCGGCGATGTTACCGGTACCAATGGTCGCCGACAGCGCCGTCATCAAGGCGTTGAACGGCGAGATCTCGCCTTCATCCTTGCTTTCGGACTTGCTGTCACGCCCGCCCCACATCAGCTTGAACCCCATCCCCAGCTTGCGGATGGGCATGAGCTTGAGACCCAACTGGAGGTAGATACCCACCCCCAGCAACAGGATCAGCATGATCGGTCCCCACACCACCCCATTGATGGCGGAGAAGATATTGTTGAGTGCTTCCACGGAAGTCTCCCTTTTGACTCGGCACTTGTTGTTATGCGCTGTCGACCAGCAGAAAGCCTGTTTACCGTGAATTGTTATCGGAATAACAGGCATATCAGACGAATCGACAGCACGGACCCGCCTACGATAGCGGATATTGTCGCAAGGGCACCAGCAACGCTTGTCCACGCTAACGCCGCTTCGCCAGCCGTTGTTTGCATGAACGTCAACCGTGTTTCCTATTGGAAACTTTTGCCACCTTAGCCAAGGCGGTTGGTCTTGGCAAATCCCCCTTTGGTCGCTGAAGGCCCCCGCGCCTCTTCGACGTCTGTAGCATAGTCGCCAACGTCGAATCATGCCGGGTCTCGCCACCAACGCGTCCATCACGTGCCATCCGCCCATCCCCTTCACCTCACCGTGGCTTCAGCCACGGGCGTGGACTGGACGCCAACCGCGAGTCGTTCCACCCTATGTCTTGAGAGTGCGGCGACCACCCCGTTTTTCTCTCATCATGGACTCGCCAAACGCCGAGAATGGCGTTAGCATGCGCGAAACCGGAAAACCTTTTTCGTATAGGAAATCGAGATGAGCTCAATCCCCGCCAACCTGCGCTATGTCGACAGCCACGAATGGATTCAGGACAACGGCGACGGAACCGTCACCATCGGCATCACCGATCACGCTCAGGAAGCCCTGGGTGACGTGGTCTTCGTCGACCTGCCCGAGGTCGGCACCAGCCTCGCCAAGGGCGACGAATTCGGCGTTATCGAGTCGGTCAAGGCCGCCTCTGACCTCTATGCGCCGGTGGACGGCGAGATCGTCGAGGTCAACGAGTCCCTCGAGGACGCTCCGGAGACCGTCAACGAAGCGCCTTACGAGGATGGCTGGATCATGAAGGTGCGCCTCGACGACCAGAGCGCCCTCGACGACCTGCTCGACGCCGACGCCTATCAGGCGGTGGTCGACGCCGAAGGCTGAGCCGGGCCTCTGCGACCCGCGCCACAAGGGGGAGCCACTCCCTCCCCTCGCCGGGGCCATGTGGCCCCGGCCAACGCGCCCGCCACCACGCGAGGCAACCCGTTATTCATCCGGATCTTCGGGGTCCGTCACACTCAAGGTGTTCCATGGCTTTCGATACACGTCGCCTGGCCGAACTGGCCGATCACGATGCCTTTCTCCGTCGTCACAATGGTCCCGATGGGGACGACAGGGCCAAGATGCTGTCGGCCCTGGGTGTCGAAGGCGTGGAGTCCTTGATCGACAAGACGGTGCCCGCCAACATCCGCCTGGGCCGTGAGCTCGATCTGGATCCCCCCAAGGCCGAAGCCGAGGCGCTGGACTACCTGTATCGTCTGGCCCGCCAGAACAAGGTCGCCCGCAGCTACATTGGCCAGGGCTACTACGACACCCACCTGCCGGCGGTCATTCAGCGCAACGTGCTGGAAAACCCGGGCTGGTACACCGCCTACACCCCCTATCAGCCCGAGATCTCCCAGGGCCGCCTGGAAGGCCTGCTGAACTTCCAGCAGATGGTGATGGACCTGACCGGGATGGAATTGGCCAACGCCTCGCTGCTGGATGAAGCCACCGCCGCCGCCGAGGCCATGGCGCTGTGCCGACGCTCCAACAAGAAGGCCAAGACCAATGCCTTCTTCGTTGCCGACGATGTATTCCCCCAGACCCTGGACGTACTCAAGACCCGCGCCTCCTGGTTCGGCTACGAGATCGTCATCGCCCCGGCGGAAGAACTCGCAAGCCATGACGTCTTCGGCGCACTGCTGCAGTACCCCGGCAATGACGGCCGCGTCCACGACCTGGCACCGCTGATCGCCGAGGCCAAGAAGCGTGGCGTGATGACCTGCGTTGCCACCGACCTGATGGCCCTGGTACTGCTCAAGGAGCCCGGCGCCATGGGCGCCGATATCGTGGTCGGCTCGAGCCAGCGTTTCGGCGTGCCGATGGGCTTCGGTGGCCCCCACGCTGCCTTCTTCGCCACCACCGACAAGCTCAAGCGCTCGATCCCCGGCCGTATCATCGGGGTGTCGAAGGATGCCCGCGGCAACACCGCCCTGCGCATGGCCATGCAGACCCGCGAGCAGCACATCCGTCGCGAGAAGGCCACCTCCAACATCTGCACCGCCCAGGCGCTGCTGGCCAACATCGCCGGCTTCTACGCGGTGTATCACGGCGCCGAGGGCCTGCGCACCATCGCCGGGCGCATCCATCGGCTGACCACCATCCTGGCCACCGGCCTGGCCCAGAAAGGCGTCAGCCTGGCCAACGACAGCTACTTCGACACCCTGCGTCTGACCGGGGTCGATCGCGGCAAGATCCACGGTCGAGCCATGACCCACGAGATCAACCTGCGCTACTTCGACAACGGCGACGTGGGTGTCAGCCTCGACGAGACCACCACCGCCCACGATCTGGACGCGCTGTTCGACGTGCTGCTGGGCGAGGAGCACGGCCTTGGCGTGCGCGAACTCGACGACGGCATCCTCGAGTCCCAGGCCAGCGGCATTCCCGCCGCCTGCCGACGCGAGAGCGACTTCCTTGAGCACCCGACCTTCCAGCGCTATCGCAGCGAAACCGAGATGCTGCGCTACCTCAAGCGCCTGGAGAACAAGGACCTGTCGCTGGCCCACGCGATGATTCCACTGGGCTCCTGCACAATGAAGCTCAACGCCACCACCGAGATGATGCCGATCACCTGGCCGGAGTTCGCCCGCATCCATCCCTTCGCGCCGAAGGATCAGGTCGCCGGCTATCGCCAGATGATCGACGAACTGGCGGCCTTCCTGGTGGAGATCACCGGCTACGACCACATCTCGATGCAGCCCAACTCCGGCGCCCAGGGCGAATACGCCGGTCTGCTGGCGATCCGTCGCTACCAGGCGGCCCAGGGCGAGGGCCACCGTGACGTCTGCCTGATTCCCAGCTCCGCCCACGGTACCAACCCGGCCTCTGCTGCCATGTGCAGCATGCGCGTGGTGGTGGTGGAGTGCGACGAGGATGGCAACATCGACCTGGCCGACCTCAAGGCCAAGGCCGAGCAGCACTCACAGGCGCTGTCCGCGATCATGCTCACCTACCCGTCCACCCACGGGGTGTTCGAGGAAGGCGTGCGCGAGGCCTGCGACATCGTCCACGCCAACGGTGGCCAGGTGTATATCGACGGCGCCAACATGAATGCTCAGGTCGGCGTGGCACGTCCGGGTGACTTCGGCGGCGACGTCAGCCACCTCAACCTGCACAAGACCTTCTGTATCCCCCACGGCGGTGGTGGCCCCGGCATGGGCCCGATCGGTGTCAAGGCGCACCTGGCGCCCCACGTGGCCAACCACAGCGTGACCCCGATCGACGGTGTCGAAGAGGACTCCGGCGCGGTGTCCGCGGCGGCCTTCGGCTCGGCCTCGATCCTGCCGATCTCCTGGGCCTACATCAAGATGATGGGAGCACGCGGCCTGCGCGAGGCCACCGAGCTTGCCATCCTCGGCGCCAACTACATCGCCACTCGCCTGGAAGCGCACTATCCGGTGCTCTACAAGGGCCAGAACGGCACCGTGGCCCACGAGTGCATCATCGACATCCGTCCGCTCAAGGCGGCTTCCGGCATCAGCGAGGAAGACATCGCCAAGCGCCTGATGGACTACGGCTTCCACGCCCCCACCATGTCCTTCCCGGTGGCCGGCACCCTGATGATCGAGCCCACCGAGTCGGAGTCACTCTATGAGCTGGACCGCTTCTGTGACGCCATGATCGGCATCCGCGAGGAGATCGCCCGGGTCGAGAGCGGCGAGTGGAGCCTGGAGGACAACCCTCTGGTGAAGGCCCCGCACACCATGGCCGACCTGATGGACGCGGACTGGAACCGGGGCTACTCCCGCGAGATCGGCGCCTTCCCCTCCGAGGCGGTCAAGGGTGCCAAGTACTGGCCGGCGGTCAACCGGGTCGACAACGTGCTGGGCGATCGCCAGCTGATCTGCTCCTGCCCGAGCATCGACGAATACCGCGACTGAGCGCCCACAACGCTCCTGCGGTGACAAACAACGACGCGGCCCTTGGGCCGCGTCGTTGCGTTTGCTGTATCTCCTTGTTTCGGAGCTTGTCGAAGGCGGGCTTCAGCCGGCCCCCTGGCCATCCCGATGACGATGTCGCATCTGGCTGGCCGAGCAGTCGAAACGGCGTCGAAAGGCACGGCAGAACTGCGCCTGGTCGCTGAACCCCCAGCGGTAGGCGATCTCACCGATGCTCACCCCTTCCGCCAGATCGCACAGGTCCCGACGCGCGGCCTCGAGCCGCTGCATGCGAATCCAGTCGTTGACCGAGTGGCCGGTCTCGGACAGCAACTTGTGCAGATAGCGCAGCGAAATGCCACATCCCTCCGCCACCATTGACGGCCCCAGTTCCGGGTCGCCAAGGCGGGCAGAGATAAATCGCTCGATCCGCATCAGGTGGGCGCTTTTCAACTGGGACTGGTCGCTGACCAACACCCGGTCATCCTTCTCCAGCACCAGCGACAGCATCGATAGCGCCTGCTCGAACAGGCGCTGACGCTCATCGCGGGAACACTCATCGAAGCGACTGGCACAGATCGCCAGAAACTCGACGAAGGCCCGCCCCATGCCAGTGTTCGCCTCGAAGCAGTGCTGAGCGTAGCGCTCGACACCGCGCACCCGATGCTTCATCGATGCATCCGGCACCTTGAACACCCACATGGCATTGGCCTGCTCGTAGCCGAAGCGATAGGGAAGATCCCCCCGCTCGACCAGAAACTGCCCCGGCTCGCAACGCAGCGAACGTCCGCCCTGCTCGAAGAACACCTCGGCACGTTGGGGGATGGTCACCAGGAAAGAACTCTCGGGATCGGCGGCGATCTGCGCCTGGTCGCGGGAATACACTAGCCCGTCGGAAGTCAGGCGTGACAGCGAGAAGTCCTGATCGTCGGTCTTCCACACCTTGAGATCGCCGCGAAACGGCGCGTTTTCGTCGCGGTAGCTCAGGCTCAGGGGAAAGTAGGTATCGGAGATCCAGCGCGACCAGCGCGCCCTGGTATCCTGTGTCGTGACCATGTCACTCATGCCAACCTCCTCGGCACTCGTGCCTCTCGTTATTGTTGTTGCGGTCTGGTGTGGCTGTCTCGTGGCGCAGAACCCGAGATCGATCCTGCCGATCCCGGGAAACCGTCGCCTCAGCCGTCGATCGGGCTGAGCACATAGCTTGCAGTGCTCGACAGGGTCGCCTTCCAGCCGGGTGGCAGCACGATATTGGTGGTGGCCTCCTGGATGACCGCTGGCCCTGTCACCTCATGCCGGGGGTCCAGTGCCTCGCCGTCGTAGACCGGCGTGGGCACGGGTTCGCCTTCACCGTCGAACAGCATATCACGGCGACCCAGCAGCGCCGCCTCGAGCTCCCCCCCTCGGGCCTCCAGGGTCGGCATGGTCGGCGGTTCCACCTCACCGATCACCGAGCACTCCAGGTTGACCAGCTCCACCTCGCTGTCCGGCTCGCAGTAGGAATAGAGCGCCTCATGGCGAGCGTGGAAGGCGTCGCGCAGCTCGCACCAGCCGGCCTCATCGAACTCTCCGCGCTCGCTCTCGACCGTACACTCGTGGATCTGGCCGCGATAGCGGATCTCGAAGCGATAACGGCAGGCAATGGCGTTATCCTCGAAACCGTCCCGCTTGAGCTCGGCCACGCCTTCATCGCGCAACTCGGCAAGGCGCCGGTTGACCCGCACGCGGTGCTCCGGGTCGTCATCCAACGGCAGCACCAGGGAGGTCAGCCGCTCATGCTGAACATTGGAAATGATCTGGCCGAAGGCGCAGAGTCCTGAGGCCACCTTGGGTACCAGCACCTGGCGCACGCCGATCTCCTCGGCCAGGCGCACCAGATGCATGCCGGCTGCGCCACCGGCGCCGATCAGGGTGAAGTCACGGGGATCATAACCCTGCTCCACCGATACCCGGCGAATGCCATTGACCATGTTCAGGTTGACCAGGGTGCAAATGCCGAAGGCCGCACGCTCGACGCTGATGCCCAGCGGCTCGGCGATCCTTTCGTGGATCGCCGCCACCGCCGCCTCGCGGTCGAGGCGCACGGTACCGCCGAGCACCGCTTCGGGATCGAGGTACCCAAGCACCAGATTGGCGTCGGTGACGGTGGGTTCGCGCCCGCCCTTGCCGTAGCACACCGGCCCCGGCGAGGCGCCGGCGCTGCGCGGCCCCACCTGCAGCATGCCCTGCTCGTTGAGGTGGGCGATGGAGCCACCGCCGGCCCCCAGGGTCTCGACCTGGATCATCGGCACCCCGATGCGCTGGCGCAGGAAGTCCACATCCTTGCTGTAGTTGGTCTGGCCACCCCGGGTCAGGGTGATGTCGAAGGAGGTGCCGCCCATGTCCACGGTGATGACGTTGTCGACACCCAGCGGCCCGGCCATGTACAGCCCGGCCTGGGGCGCCGAGGCCGGGCCCGAGTTGATCGCCGCCACGGCCTTCTCGCGCATCACCTTGCCCAGCGCCAGTCCGCCGTTGGACTGGAAATACTGTACCGGCTGGCGAGCCCCCAGTTCCTCGAACAGGGCGTCGATGCGCGAGACATAGCGCTGCATCACCGGGCTCAGATAGGCGTTGACCACGGTGGTCGAGGTGCGGGTGTATTCGCGCACCTGGGGATAGACCTCACTGCCGCAGCAGACGAAGGTGTCGGGCATCAGCTCTCGCACGATGGCCAGGGCGCGCTGCTCGTGGTCGGTGTTGGCCACCGACCACAGAAACGAGATCGCCACCGCGTCCACCCCTTCACGCTTGAACAGCGCCACGGCGTCACGAATCGCCTCCTCGTCCAGCGGCTGACGCTCGCTGCCGTCGGCCAGCATGCGACCGCCGATCGGCCGGCGAAGATAGCGCGGCACCAGCATATGCGCCGGGGGATACTCCGGATCATAGCGATAGCCGTCTTCCTTGTGACCGAGGCGGATTTCCAGGCTGTCTTCATGGCCCTCGGTGCACAGCAGGCCAACCTTGGCGCCCTGACGCTCGATCAGTGCGTTGAGCGCCACCGTGGTGCCGTTGATGCAGAGATCGGCATTGGCCACCACCTCACTGGCGGGGCGTCCCAGCGCATCGGCGATCTGGGCAAGCCCCGCGCGGATCGCCTGGGTGCCGTCCTCAGGGGTTGAGGGGCTCTTGAACAGGCTGACGCCCTTGCCCCGCTCTGCCAGGATGAAATCGGTAAAGGTGCCGCCGGCGTCGATGCCGAGTCGATAGATTGCGGTCATGGGAATCTCCTAGCGTGTCTGGCGCAGTTGACGGGTGGCGGACTCATCCAGGTGCAGCTGGTCATCGACCACTACCCCGTAGTCCTGGCGGGCGCCCACACGGGACACCAGACCATCACGGACGTCGCCGGCAACCTCCTGCGGCGGTCGTGTCCAGGGGTCGCCGAAGCCACCGCCACCAGGATTGACGTTGATGACCCGCTCGCCGGGTTCGATGGTCAACAGCGCATTGCGGTCATAGACCGTCTCGCTGCCGTCTCGGTGGCGATGCACCAGCCGCCCGAGCTTGGGCTCGACCAGGGCATTGCGCGCACCGCCTGCGCCAGCAGTGGCGTACTGTCGTCCCTCGCCGAAGGCTACCGCCGTCATGGCGTGGTCCAGCGGCTCGATTTCCAGCCAGGTCCCGGACCCGCCGCGCCGCTCTCCCGCGCCACAGCTGTCGGTCACCAGACCGTAGCGATGGATCAGGATCGGATAGGAGGTCTCGAGCAGTTCGATGTCACCGGACATCAGCGCACCGAAGCAACACAGCGGACCCCGTGAGTGCCAGCCGTCCATGGTCCGGGTGGCACCGGCGCCGGAGATGATCGACGCCAGCACCATGGTCACGTACTGCTCGTTGCCATGACGTGGGTCGAAACCGGCGATATTGATGCCGCTGGCGTGTCCCCAGGACGCGCTGACCCGCTCGGGCGCCGCCTGCTCGAAGGCCAGGCGTACCGCATCGGTCAAGGTCTCCATGGGCGTGGTGGTGCAGTTGGCGTGGGGTGCCGGCTCGCTGGCGTTGCACAGGGTGCCGGGCGGGCCCATATCGACGCTCAGGCAACGATAGAGCCCCTCGTTGTAGGGAGGCGGTAGCTGGGCGAACATCATCAGCCCCAGCAGCACGCCGGACATCGAGTTGCCCTCATAGGAATTGATGAAGTAAGGCACCTGAGGAGGGCTGTCGATACGAATGGCCACTTCGTCACCCTCAATCTTCACATGGGCGGTGATCTCGAGATCGCCAAGCCCATGGCCGGAATCCTCCAGCACGGCGGTGCCGCTGTACTCGCCGTCGGCCACCTCGGCGATCAAACTGCGCATCTGGCGGTCCGCCATCGCCTTGAGTTCGGCGATCGCCGCCTTGACGGTATCGACACCGTAGCGCTCGAGCAGGCGTAGCAGGTGACGCTCGCCGACGCCGCAGGCACCGTACTGGGCGTTGAGGTCGCCTTCCTGATGCTCGCGGGCACGCATGTTGGTCAACAGCAGGTTGATCACGTCTTCGCGACGGCGCCCCTTCTCCCACAGCTTGACCGGGGGAATCCTCAGGCCCTCGGCGTAGATCTCCTTGGCGTCGGGGTTGTAGCCCGCCGGGACCGGGCCACCGATATCCGTCAGGTGGCCCTTGCACACCGTCCAGAACACCAGTTCACCCTCGAAGAACACCGGCTTGTACATGCAGCAGTCGATGATATGACTGCCCTTGTAGGCCGGGTCGTTGTGGTAGACGACGTCCCCGGGCGCGATGTCCTCGCCGTAGAAGCCGGCCACCGCCTTCATGGCAGGAATCAGGGAACCCAGATGTATCGGGATGTCCTGGCCCTGCAGGATCATTTCGGGTACGGCATCGAACAGGGCATTGGAATAGTCATGGGCCAGATTGAAGACGCTGGATCGTCCGGTCTTTTCCAGCGTCAGGGTCATCTCGCGCTGCGCCGTCTCCAGCGCTCCCCGGACGACCGCCAGGGTAATGGGATCCACAGTTGTCATGGTCACTCCGCGCTCTTGTGGTTGTTGGAGTCGAAGCGGTGCGCCGCTCCTCATCGTCATCTTCTCGCCGACGGCCATCCAGGGATTGGCGTTGAAGGAGACAGGAGTTGACGCTGAGTGCACTGGAGGGTGGGCTGGCGGCAAATGCACAGGGTCCGCGCCTGCGGAGAGGAACTCCGGGCGCGGACCCTCGTCGCCTGGCCACCGGGAGGCCCTGGTGCAGGTCAATCCCGGGACGGCGACAATCCGGCGACGTTGATGGAACCGCCTGGCAGCAGGCGTGCCAGGGTGAAGGCCAGCAGGAAGGTGGCCGGTGCCGAGAAGCTGGCGAGGGTCGGCTGGTGCATCAGCACCACCCCGACCAGGCAGGCGCCGGCCCAGGCGCCGAGCCCCGCCAACCGGTAGACCGGCTCGTCTTCCTCGACACTCGCAGGTGCAGTTTCACGAACGGCGCGGGACAGGATATGACTCAGCGCGACCCCGACCCAGGCGACCACGAAGATGCCTTGATAAGCCAAGGCGGTAAGCAGATAGCCGAAGACGTCGGCCGACATCAGCGCCCAGGCCAGAGCCGCCACCAGTGCCATGGCCAGTCCATAGCACGCCTTTCCAGGGCGCCATTGTCCCAGCAGGCTGGCGAGGTTGGAGGTAGCGAGGAAGTAGTTGGCGGTATTGATGCGGCTCTGGGTCACCCACACCAGCACAAGACCCGCCAGCCCCATCAGCTCCAGCAGGCCCATGACGATGGCCGCCTCGGAGAGCCCTGCGGTTGGCAGGGTGGCGTCCAGCAGGATGCCCACCACTGCGCTGAAGCCGAAGGCCAGCGCGTAGAACGGCAGGCCGAAGGTGATGCGAGCGTGGAAGCGACGATCGCGGTCCTTGCCGAAACGGGCGTAGTCGAAGGTGAACATCATCAGCACCCAGATACCCATGTAGTAGGTGAAGGTGTGCCACCAGCCGAAGGCCGGGGCGCCCCCTTCAGGCACCCGGGTCAGCCAGCCCTCTGGATAGCCGTATCCATCGATGGCCAGCCACACTGCCGCCAGCATACCCAGCAGATAGACCGGCAACAGCCAGGCGTTGAAACGGTCCAGGAAGCGCTGGACTCCAGCGCCGATCAGGGCGATGCCGACGATCACCACGACCAGGGTGGTCAGCGCCATCGGCCAGCCACTCTGGTGGCTCAGCGCCAGGGCCATCACGTAGCCTTCGAAGACGGCGTAGTACAGCGCCGTGGCAAAGAAGATCAGGGTCGCCACCAGGGCTCCCAGGCGACCGAAAAGCGTACGGGAAAACTCGGCAACGGTGAGACCGGTGCGCTGGGCGAAACGGCTCAGTACCGCGTTGATGGCGCTGTAGACCAGGATGCTCATGACGATCCCGATCAGCGCATTGGCGGTGCCATAGCTTCTGGCCATGGCCGCCGCCACGACCAGATAGAAGATGGCGCTGAGCACAGCCCACCAGGCCATCATCAGGCTTGAGCGGGACATGCGGTCAGCGTCTTCCTGCGCCTCGCTTGCGCGGTGTTCAGTGATGGGGGGACTAGCCATGGTGATTTCCTCTTGTTGTTGTCGGCCGGGTCCTGACGCAGCACGACAGCGCACGTCAGACGCCTGTCGGGCGTCGGCGGGCAACTTGCCCAGCGCGGATCACGGCACTGCCAGACTGAAAGGTCACAAGAGAAAAGGCTTGGCGCTCAGCGCCCCGGCGCTTGCGTCACAGGGCACTGACGGAAAACTGGCGGTTGATACAAGGAGGAAGGACTGACGCCTCAGCCCTCGGCCTGGCGACCCTCGGGGTGGCCGAAGCGCTCCAGGTGTCGCTGCTCGCGAAAGGCCTCGAGCAGGTGGTGGTAGCGACTGGGGACCCGCGCCCCGCGTCGGCTGACGAGGTAGAGCGTCTCGTCCATGGGGTGGGTCAGGGTCATCTCGCGCACCTGACGTTGCCAGGGCGAGGTCTCGAGCACCAGGCGCGAGACCACGCTGAAGCCGAGGCCACGGGCCACGGCGTCGAGCACCATGCCCACCTCGTTGGTGAAGCCCTGGCGCGGGAAATGGCTCATGGAGCTGAAGTCGTCGGGAAAATTGGCTCGCAGCAGGCTACCGGCCTTGTCCAGACCATCGGTATAGCTGATGAAGCCGAGCCCCAGCAGGTCATTGAGGCTGGTGCCGGTAAAGTCCGCCGGCACTACCAGGCTCAAGGGTTCGTCGTGCCACGCCTCACACTCGAGATCCGGGTGACGGGTGACCTCGGTGACGATGCCGAGATCGTGCCGACCGGCCAGCACATCGGCCAGGATCTCCTGATGGAAGGCGAAGCAATAGGATACGGTCAGTCCTGGATGCCGCTGCTGCTGGCCCAGGATAAACGGATAGAGCATGAGCCCGATGCTGCCGGGTGACGCCAGCCGACACTCGCCACTGTCGAGACTCTCGTCGTCCAGAGAGTGACGAAACTGTTCATGCTCGGAAAACAGCTTTACCGCGTAGTCGTAAGCTCGGCGACCGGCCTCGGTCAGCCGGAAGCGGCGCCCCTGGCGCTCCAGCAGGGTCTTGTCCAGATAACGCTCGAGCTTGCGCACGTGCTGGCTCACCCCCGGCTGGGTCATCTCGAGACGCTGGGCGGTACGGGTGAAGCTGCCGGTCTCTACCAGGGTGATGAAGGTGCGGAAGTACAGGGCATTGAACATGGAGTGACGCCAGGGTGATCCGTCCGGTTTGCAGGCCAGCGACAAGCCAGGTCACGGCTGCTGCAAACCAAGGCCAATTGAGGAAATGCCCACGCAGTGACCGAGGCCCTTTCCTTGGGTCGGCATAGTCTACCACTTCAGCACGAAGCCCGCAGCGGTGCGCCCTGACGCCCGGCCGTGGTAGCATCGAGCCATGATCGAGCGTTCATTTCACACCACCTCCGACCAAGAGTTCACCACCATGCATGACCCCATCGCCGCCCGTGCCGACGCCATCCATGATGCCCTGATCGACATGGAGCGTGACGCCAGCGCCGAGGAGCTGTTTCCGCTGGGCTATCTGATTCCCCAGATCCCCCTGGTGGTGGACCAGCTGGACTACGACCCGAGCGAAGTCACCAGTGACGATTTCGACGCCGTCTTCCATGAATGGCTGGACGGCGCCTTTGCCCAGGACGGCATGAGCGACGCGGATCAGAGCGCCGTGCGCGCCCTCTTCAATCAGGCGTGTGCCAAGGCCCCTGCGCCCTGACACCCGCCCAGACAAGGAAGCCTTTTATGCCCGAGACCATTTCCACCACGATCTCCCCCGAGGGCAGCCTCGAGATTCTGTCCCAGCACGAGGTCAATCGTCTGCGCGACAGCTCCCAGACCGGTCTGCACGAGATGCTGCGCCGCTGTACGCTGGCGGTGCTCAATTCCGGCAACCCCATGGATGACGGCCTGGCCCTGCTGGAGACCTACCCCAACTTCGATATCGAGCTATTGCAGCAGGACCGCGGGGTACGTCTGAAGCTGACCGATGCCCCCGCCGAGGCCTTCGTCGACGGCCGCATGATTCGCGGCATCCGCGAGCATATCTCCAGCGTGTTGCGCGACATCGTCTACGTCTACAATGAGATCCAGAACCAGTCGCGCTTCGACCTGGCCACCGGCGAGGGCACCACCAACGCGGTGTTCCATATCCTGCGCAAGGCCGGCACGCTCAAGCCTAGCCGGGATCCCAGCCTCGTGGTGTGCTGGGGTGGCCACTCGATCTCCCGTGAGGAGTACGAGTACACCAAGGACGTGGGCTACCACCTGGGGCTTCGCGATCTCGACATCTGCACCGGCTGCGGCCCTGGCGCCATGAAGGGACCGATGAAGGGCGCCAACGTCGCCCACGCCAAGCAGCGCCGCTACCCCGGCCGTTACCTGGGGGTGTCGGAGCCCGGCATCATCGCCGCCGAGGCGCCGAATCCCATCGTCAACGAACTGGTGGTGATGCCGGATATCGAGAAGCGCCTGGAAGCCTTCGTGCGCCTGGGCCACGGTATCATCGTCTTCCCCGGCGGGGTCGGCACCGCCGAGGAAATCCTCTACCTGCTCGGCATCCTGCTGCACCCGGACAACGCCGACATGGAGTTCCCGGTGGTGTTCACCGGCCCCGCCAGCGCCGCCGCGTACTTCCAGCGAATCGACGAATTCCTGGTCTACACCCTCGGCGAATCGGTGCGCGAGCTCTATCAGATCATCATCGATGACCCGACCGAGGTGGCCCGCACCATGCGCGCCAACATCGACAAGGTCACCGAGTATCGGCGCGCCCGCCAGGATGCCTTCTACTACAACTGGCGCCTGACCATCGCGCGTAACTTCCAGGAGCCCTTCGTGCCGACCCACGAAGCCATGGCGTCGCTGGCGCTGAACCGTGAACTGCCCAAGCACGAACTGGCCGCCAATCTGCGCCGCGCCTTTTCCGGCATCGTCGCCGGCAACGTCAAGGAACAGGGCATTCGCGCCATCGAGGCCCACGGCCCCTTCCGCCTGCACGCCGAGGCCGACCTGATGGAGAAGCTCGACGCCCTGCTGACGTCCTTCGTCGCCCAGGGTCGCATGAAACTCGCGGGTGACTATGTTCCCTGCTATACCCTGGGCGGCGCTGTCGCCTGATCGGCCTCATCCGTACCCGCAGCACCATAAAAACACATCGCCCCGAGCCGCAAGGCTCGGGGCGATGTGCATTGAGACCTTTAATCAATCCCGCTTCGAGAACACCAGCACCACGGCGTGCAGCAACAGCCCCGCGGTCGCGCCCTGGGAAAGCACCGCCAGGCCAAGCGCCATGCCATCGACCAGGGTGCTGTAGATCGCCATTACCACCAGGCCTACGACCATGCAGCCCAACAGGGTGAACAGCATGCGTAGAAAGCGCGAGCGTCCCGCGCCATCGAGCAACCGCCACTGAAACAGGCTGGCCAGGGCCAGTACACCGAGCACGATATAGCCCAGCGTCTCGCGGGTATCGAGACCGGCCATCTGGTAGCGCGGCAGAGTCAGCGCAAGCACCAGCATCAGGCCGACCATCAGGCTAAGGCGAGCAGGGCTCGCGATCGCCCTGGCCATCAGGCCACCTTCAGGTTCTGACGGGCAATCCAGCCCTCGACCCAGGGCAGCGCCTCGTCATCGGCCATGAAGGTCTCCATGGCGTCGATCTCGAGTCGGTCGTCGAGGCGTGTTGCGCCCTGTTCCTCTAGCAGCTGGTCCAGGCGGCGCCCGGCGCCGCAGAAGGTTTCTCCGTAGGAGCTGTCGCCCAGGGCGATCAGGCCATAGCGAAGCTGCCCAAGGCCGGGGCTCTTGTCCTGCAACTCACGCACGAAGCTGACGAAGTTTCCCGGAAAGTCACCGCTGCCGGTGGTGGACACGCAGAACAGCGCCAGATCGGGTGCGTCGTCGGTGACGTCGGCCAGGGTCGGGTTTTCGAGCACAGAAACCTCGTAGCCCGCGTCCTCGAATAACGGCTTGACCTGTTCGGCTACGTCGAGAGCACCACCGTACATGGTGCCAACCAGTATCTTGAGAGTAGGCATGTGATGGAATTACCTGAAAATTTTGGTCGGATTCTAGCACGTAGGCTGGCGCCTGCGCATCCCTCGGGCGCTGCAAGCCGTGTCTGGACCGGATACCATGGCAGGCCAGTTCACACTCCCCCGCCCACCGCCACCACACAAGCGAGAGCCCCATGCGCGAGACCTTCGAGGCCTGGATCACCCCCATCATGATCGGCGGCCTGATCCTGTTCATGTGCTTTATCATCTGGGACCTGGCGAAGCAGTCGAAGGCTGGCCGCTTCGGCACCCTGATGCTGTTCATCGTGCTTGGCGCCGGCATGCTGGGCTACGTGGCAAAGGTCGTCATTACCTGGTATCTGGAAGGCAAGGGGGTCTAGCACCGCTCCTGGCGACACTTGCACTCGTCGACTATTCCACCAGAGCCTCGGCCTCCAGGTCGATATCGCCATTGTCCATGTCGTCGTTGTCTTACCGATTCTGCCGTTTTGTTCGTACCGCCGATATCAGGTATCGAACCATTGTTGTATACAGTTCGTCGTCCTACATTGGATACACTAACGTTGCATAGTGTATTCAGCGACCACAGACGCCCTGACAACAACCACAATGGCCAGGATCATGCAGACACCCCCCACGACGCTGTTCGACTTCCACGGCCGGCCCGGCATAGCCCGGGCGCTGCCCATTTCGCTTCAACACGTGCTGGCGATGATCGCCGGTGTCATCACGCCGCCGCTTATCGTCGCCGGCGTGGTCGGCGCCACCCCGGCGGAAAAACTCCAGCTGATTCAGGTAGCGGTGCTGGCCTCCGGCGTCTGCACCCTCTTCCACCTCTACGGCGTCTGGAAGTTCGGCGCCCGCCTGCCGGCCATCTTCGGTGTCGGCTTCGCCTATGTGCCAACGCTGATCGCCGTCGGCGCCCAGTACGGCATCGAGGGCATCCTGGGCGCCCAATTGATCGGTGGCATCACCATGATGGTGGTGGGCTACTTCATCCAGTTCATCCGCCACCTCTTTCCCCCGGTGGTGGCGGGCACCGTGGTGCTGGTGATCGGACTGTCGCTGTACGACATCGCCATCCGTTACATGGCTGGCAGTGGCAACGTCAACGCCGAAGGCTTCGGTGATCTCGTCAACTGGGGCCTGGGCGTTCTGACGCTGGTCACCGTCCTGGTGGCGTCCCAGTTCGGGCGCGGCGTGGTCAAGCTGTCGGCCATCATCATCGGCATGCTGGTGGGCTATCTGGTCGCCATCCCCCTGGGCATGATCGACTTTTCGCCGGTGAACAACGCCCCGTGGCTGGCAGTGCCGGAGTTGATGCCGTTCGAGATGGAGTTTCACTCCGCGGCCATCATTTCCATGGTGGTGATCTGCGTGATCAATTCGGTCCAGACGATTGGCGATCTCTCCGCGACCAGCGTGGCGGGAATGAACCGGGAACTGGCGACAAAGGAACTCACCGGCGGCCTGCTCGGCAATGGCCTGACGACCACCCTGAGCACCTTCTTCGGTGCCCTGCCGACCTCCACCTACAGCCAGAACGTCGGCATCGTGGCGATCACCAAGGTCATCAGTCGAAGCGTCTTCATGCTGGCGGGTGTCATCGTACTGCTGGCCGGCCTCAGCCCCAAGTTCGGCGCGCTGATGACGACCATCCCTTATCCGGTCATCGGTGGCGCCACCATCACCGTGTTCGGGATGATCACGGTGACCGGCATCCAGCTATTGATCAAGGACGAGATGACCGCCCGCAACATGACCATCGTCGGGCTGTCGCTGGCCCTGAGCCTGGGCATCACCTCGGTGCCGTCGGCGATCGAGCAGTTCCCGGAAACGGTCAAGGACGTGGTCACAGGCGCACCTATCGTGATCGCCGCGATCAGCGCCTTCCTGTTGAACCTGCTGTTGCCGCGCAAGACACTGGCCCAGGAGGCTCAGGAAAGGGAGGAAGAAGCCCGACAGACGAACCTCGATCGCCAGAGCACCGAGGAAGGCTGACGCCCGGTACGCCGGTGACCTTCATATCAGCCACGGCTGCAAAGGCTCTATTGCAAGGCTCCACTCCAGTCCCGTCACAAAAAAAGCGCCGCCCTCTTGGGGCGGCGCTTTTTACGATGACACTTTGCGTCACGACCTTCGGTTACGGCACTTCTTCAGGGTGACGCCTTTACGGGCCGGGACCTTTCAAGACGATGCAAGACGACACCGTCGTGGAGCAACGCTTGGCGATCGGGCGAGGCCGGCAAAGCCAAGGCTTCACACCTCTAGGCTTCCTCGGGATGCCCCACCTGGCTTTTCAATTTCTGCCCGGGCCGGAAGGTCACCACACGCCGAGCCGAGATCGGAATCTCTTCTCCCGTCTTGGGGTTTCGCCCAGGCCTTTCACGCTTGTCGCGCAGGTCGAAATTGCCGAACCCCGACAGTTTGACCTGCTCGTTTTCCCGCAGACAGGCGCGAATTTCCTCGAAGAAGGCTTCCACCATGGTCTTCGCCTCCCGCTTGGACAGGCCGAGCTCGGTATGCAGATGCTCGGCCAGTTCTGCCTTGGTCAACGCTCCCATGTTCTTATCCTCATGGTGATGGTCACGCCAACCGTCCGCGCCCGTCAGGGGAAAGCGTCAGGCACGCAGCTCGGCATCGAGTCCCTGCCGAGCCGTTGCCACGATGGCATCGACCAACTGATTGATTTCTTCGTCATTTAGCGTGCGCGAAGGATGCTGCCAGGTCAAGCCCAAGGCCACACTCTTACGACCTTCGGCTACGCCTTTACCCTGATAGACGTCGAAAAGCCCCAGTTCGGTGAGCCATTCACCGGCTTCGGCACGCACGCGGTCGAGCAGCGCCTGCACCGGCTGGTCCTCATCCACCACAAAGGCCAGGTCGCGACGCACCTCGGGATACCGTGACAGCGGCGCAAAGGCAGGGATGCTGCCCTGGCTGAGCGCATCGAGGCGCACCTCGAACAGCACGGCGTCGGTCTTGAGACCAAGCTTGGCCTTGACCGCCGGGTGCAGGGTGCCGATCCAGCCGGCTTCCTCGCCGCGATGGAGGATGCGCGCGCACTGTCCGGGATGCAGTGACGGGTGCTCGCCCGGCTCGAAACGCCAGGCGTCGGCGCTGCCGGTCACTTCGAACAGACTCTCGAGGTCACCCTTGAGATCGAAGAAGTCGACCTTGTCGCGACCGCCAGCCCAGCCTTCGGGAAGGCGCGAGCCGCAGACGATGGCGCCGAGCATCGGCACCTGCTCCAGTTCATCGAGCTCACCGCGGAAAATGAGGCCGCTCTCGAACAGGCGCACGCGGGTCTGCTGGCGATTGAGATTGTGCTCAAGCGCCCTGACCAGGCCCGGGAACAGGCTCGCCCGCATCACCGACAGATCCGCAGAAATCGGGTTGGCCAGCACCGGCGACACCGCTTCGGGCAGCAGCACACGCTGCAGCTCCGGGGCGACGAAACTGTAGGTGATCGCTTCCTGGTAGCCACGTGCGGTCATTTGACGACGCAACCGCGACAACGGGCTCCTGGACTCATGGTCTGCCTTGAGTGCCAGACGCACGGCGGGGCGACGCACCGGCAAACGGTTATAGCCGTGAATCCGCGCCACTTCCTCGATCAGGTCTTCCTCGATGGTGACGTCGAAACGCCAGCTCGGCACCTTGACCCGGAAGCCAGCGTCGATGCTTTCCACCGCCATGCCCAGGCGCTCGAGGATCTCGCCGACCTCGGCGTCGTCCAGGCGCTTGGACAGCGCCTTGGCCAGCCGCTCCGTGCGCAGGGTCACCTCACGCTGAGCCGGCAGGTGAGCGTCGGATGCCTGCTCATTGAGCGGCCCGGCTTCGCCGCCGCAGATGGCGATCAGAAGCTCGGTCGCCCGCTCGATGGCACGGCGCGTCAGCTCGGGATCGACGCCGCGCTCGAAGCGATGCGAGGCATCGGTGTGAAGCCCGTAGGAGCGCGCTTGTCCGGCCACCGCCAAGGGGGTGAAGAAGGCGCCTTCCAGGAAGATATCGCGGGTGGCCTCGCCGACACCGGAGTGTTCGCCGCCCATCACTCCGGCCAGGGCCAGCGGTCCCTTCTCGTCGGCGATGATCAGGGTGCTCGGGTCGAGACTGACGGTCTGGCCATCGAGCAGCACGAGCTCCTCGCCCTGGCGTGCCAGACGCACGATCACGGCACCCTCGAGGTTGGCACGATCGAAGGCGTGCAGCGGCTGACCCAGTTCCAGCATCACGTAGTTGGTCACGTCCACCGCCGGATCGATGGCGCGTACGCCGCTGCGGCGCAGACGCTCCACCATCCACATCGGCGTGGGACGGCTGATATCGACGCCCTTGATCAGACGGCCGATATAGCGCGGGCAGCGCTCTGCGTCCTCGACCCTGACCGGGAAGGTTTCGTCATGGCTGGCCGCAACCTCGGAGATCTGCGGCTCGTCCAGGCCAAGACGGTTGAGCACGCCAACCTCGCGGGCCAGGCCCTGGACGCTCAGACAGTCGCCGCGGTTCGGCGTCAGATCGACCTCGATGGTGTGGTCATCCAGGCCCAGGTAGTCGCGCAGGGCGGTGCCCACCGGAGCGTCCTCGGGCAACACCAGGATACCCTCGGAGGTGCCCTCCTCCAGGCCCAGCTCCGAGGCGGAGCAGATCATGCCGCGGGACTCGACGCCCCTGAGCTTGGCCTTCTTGATCTTGAAGTCACCCGGCAATACCGCGCCCACCCGGGCGAACGGGATATGCTGGCCGGCGGCCACATTGGGGGCGCCACATACCACCTGCACGGTCTCGCCGCTTCCGTCGTCGACCTGACAGACGTTGAGCTTGTCGGCATCAGGGTGCTGGGCCTTGTCGACCACCTTGGCCACTACCACCTCGCTGAAGGCCGCCGCCACGGGTTCGACGGCGTCCACCTCGAGCCCCGCCATGGTGATCTGGTCGGCAAGCCCCTGGGTGGAAAGCTGCGGAGATACCCACTCACGCAGCCACTGTTCGGATACTTTCATGAGGACTCCTTGACGTCCTGTTCCTGCATTCGATGTTCTTTATCGGGCCCTTTGGCCCGCAGCGCTCAGTGAAACTGACGAAGAAAGCGCAGATCGTTTTCAAAGAACAGGCGCAGATCGTTGACGCCATAGCGCAGCATGGCCAGGCGCTCGGCACCCATACCGAAGGCGAAACCGGTATAGCGCTCGGGATCGATGCCGCCGTGACGGAAGACTTCCGGGTGGACCATGCCGCAGCCCATCACCTCGAGCCAGCCGGTGTGGGAGCACACACGGCAACCTTCACCGGCACACATCACGCAGGCGATATCGACCTCGGCGGAGGGCTCGGTAAAGGGGAAGTAGGACGGACGGAAACGTACCGACAGGTCATCGCGCTCGAAGAAGGCATGCAGAAAGTCTTCGATGGTGCCCTTGAGGTCGGCGAAACTGACGTCTTCCTCGATCAGCAGGCCCTCGACCTGATGGAACATCGGGGTATGGGTCAGATCCGAGTCACTGCGGTACACCCGACCCGGGCAGACGATGCGAATCGGCGGCTCCTCGGCCTTCATGGTGCGCACCTGGACCGGCGAGGTGTGGGTGCGCAGCAGCCGGGTGGCGTCGAAATAGAAGGTGTCGGCCATGCCCCGCGCCGGATGGTGGGCCGGGATGTTCAAGGCTTCAAAGTTGTGGTGATCGTCTTCGAGCTCTGGCCCCACCGCCACCTCGTAGCCGATGCGACGGAACAGGCCTTCGATACGCTCCAGGGTGCGTGTCACCGGATGCAGGCCACCAGTGGGCTGTCCACGACCCGGCAGGGTCACGTCCAGGCGTTCTGCGGCAAGCTTGGCGTCGAGTTCGGCCTTGGCCAGGGCCTCGCGCCGGGTATCGAGTTCCTTGGCCAGCTCCTGCTTGGCCTGGTTGATGCGCTCACCGGCCGCCGGGCGCTCCTCGGCGGGCAGCTTGCCGAGCCCCTTGAGCAGCGCGGTCAGTTCGCCCTTCTTGCCCAGGTACTTGACGCGAATCTCGTCGAGTGCGGCCATGGAGTCGGCTGACTGGATGGCGTCGCGAGCTTGTTGAACCAGGTCGGGAAGGTGGTCCATACGTTGAGCTCCGATATCGTTGATCGTTCAGTGGTGGAGTGGTCGCGCAATAGTAGAGATCGCGATGAAAAAGGGGTCGCCAAAAAAACAGGGGAAGAGCGGCTGCTCTTCCCCTGGGGCGATCATGAACGCTCGTCTCCCCATGGGGAGAGCTCGCTCATCATTCGAACGCGCTTACTGGGCAGCCTTGGCCTTCTCGACGATGGCAGCAAAGGCTGCCTTCTCGTGAACGGCCAGGTCAGCCAGGACCTTGCGGTCGATTTCGATACCGGCCTTCTTCAGACCACCGACGAAGCGGCTGTAGGACAGACCGTGCTGACGGGCACCGGCGTTGATACGCTGGATCCACAGGGCACGGAACTGACGCTTGCGCTGGCGACGGTCGCGGTACGCGTACTGGCCGGCCTTGATGACGGCCTGCTTGGCAACGCGAAAGACGCGCGAACGGGCACCGTAGTAGCCCTTGGCCTGCTTCATGATCTTCTTGTGACGACGACGGGCGACGACACCACGCTTGACACGAGTCATAGCACTCTCCTGACGTTAAAGGGGGTTCACCAAGGGTTTATACGTACGGCAGCATGCGACGCACGAGTGCCTTGTCGGCGTCGTGGATCTGCTGCATGCCGCGCAGCTGACGCTTACGCTTGGTGGACTTCTTGGTCAGAATGTGACTACGGAAGGACTGCTTGTGCTTGAAGCCGTTGGCAGTCTTCTTGAAGCGCTTGGCAGCGCCGCTGTTGCTCTTGATCTTCGGCATGAGAATAACTCCGCTCGAGTTTCTTTAGAAAATCCGGGGCCAATGGCCAGCCTTCACAGGCTGACCAATCGTTGAACCGGCCGTCGGATCACTTCTTCTTGGGGGCAATGATCATGATCATCTGGCGCCCTTCCATCTTGGGGAAGGATTCCACGGTCCCGATTTCCTCGAGATCCGCTGCGATCCGTTCCATCAGCTTGCGGCCGATGTCCTGGTGCGCCATTTCACGCCCGCGGAAACGCAGGGTGACCTTGCCCTTGTCGCCACCTTCGAGGAATCGAATCAGGTTCTTCATCTTGACCTGATAGTCACCCTCGTCGGTGCCAGGACGGAATTTGACTTCCTTGACCTGGATTTGCTTCTGCTTCTTCTTCTGAGCAGCTTTCTGCTTCTTCTGCTCGAAGACGAACTTGCCGTAATCCATGATCTTGCAGACGATCGGATCGGCATTGGAAATCTGTACGAGGTCCATCCCTTCCGCTTCGGCACGCTCAAGGGCGTCGCGGGTATCCACGATGCCAAGCTGTTCGCCGTCGCTGGCGATCAGGCGGACCTGATCTTCGGTGATGCGCTCGTTCATTGGCGGACGCTTGTCCTGGGGGCGTCCTCTGGGGTTGCTTCTCTTGATGGTTCCGTCTCCACTGTAGCTTTGGAAGGTGCGAGAGCTGGGAAGGTGCGTGCCTAGAGCCTCACACGAGGGGGCGGCCCATGCCGCCTACCCGTTAGTACCGCTCGGCCTGAACTCGTTCAATAAAGGCGTCCACGGTCATGGTGCCCAGATTTTCGCCGCTGCGCGTACGCACAGCCACCGAGTCGGCCTCTACTTCCTTATCTCCGACCACCAGGAGATAGGGTACCTTCTGCAACGTATGCTCGCGAATTTTAAAGCCGATCTTCTCGTTCCTCAAGTCCGACTTGACGCGAAGACCGATTTTTTGCAGTCGTGAGGTCAAGGCTTCGGCGTATTCCTTCTGGGCATCGGTGATGATCATCACCACCGCCTGCTCCGGCGCGAGCCACAGCGGCATGGCGCCGGCGTAGTGCTCGATCAGGATGCCGATAAAGCGCTCCATGGAACCGACGATGGCACGGTGCAGCATGACCGGCGGCTTGCGCTCGCCCTCTTCGGTCACGTACTGGGCACCCAGCCGCGTGGGCATCATGAAGTCGACCTGCATGGTGCCGACCTGCCACTCGCGGCCCAGGCAGTCCTTCATGTGATACTCGATCTTGGGACCATAGAAGGCGCCCTCGCCCGGCAGCTCCTGCCACTCGACCCCACAGGCCTCCAGCGCTCCACGCAGGGCGTTCTCGGCACGATCCCAGGTGTCGTCGTCGCCGATGCGCTTTTCCGGGCGCAGGGCGATCTTGATCGCGATATCCTCGAAGCCAAAGTCGCTGTAGACCTTGAGCGCCTGGCGATGGAAGCTCGTCACCTCGGGCTGCACCTGCTCTTCGGTACAGAAGATGTGGCCGTCGTCCTGGGTAAAGGCGCGCACTCGCATGATGCCGTGCAGCGCGCCGGACGGCTCATTACGGTGACAGCCGCCGAATTCGCCGAAGCGCACCGGCAGTTCACGGTAGCTGCGCAGACCGGAGTTGAACACCTGGACGTGGCCCGGGCAGTTCATCGGCTTGAGCGCGTACTCACGCTTCTCGGACTCGGTGAAGAACATGCCGTCGGCGTAGTTATCCCAATGGCCGGACTTCTTCCACAGCGACACGTCCATGATCTGAGGGCAGCGAATCTCCTGATAGCCGCCCTCCTTGTAGACGCCGCGCATGTACTGCTCGACGCGCTGCCACAGGGTCCAGCCGTTGGGGTGCCAGAACACCATGCCCGGCGCCTCTTCCTGCATGTGGAAGAGGTCGAGACGACGCGCCAGCTTGCGGTGATCGCGCTTCTCGGCCTCCTCGAGGCGGTGCAGGTAGGCCTTGAGCTGCTTCTTGTCGCCCCAGGCGGTGCCGTAGATGCGGGTCAGCATGGCGTTGTCGGCATTGCCGCGCCAGTAGGCACCGGCCAGCTTGGTCAGCTTGAACGCCTTGAGGTGACGAGTGTTGGGCACGTGGGGCCCACGACACATGTCGGTATATTCCTTGTGGCGGTAGAGGCGAATAGTGTCGCCTTCGGGAATCCCGCGCACGATTTCCTGCTTGTAGGGCTCATCGCGATGCAGGAATTCCAGCATCGCGGCATCGCGATCGACGTACTCGCGGACCACGTCGTACTCTTCATCGATTAGCTGCTTCATGCGCTTCTCGATGGTCTCGAGGTCTTCCGGGGTGATCGACTGGCCGAAATCGATGTCGTAATAGAAGCCGTCGGTGATCACCGGGCCGATGGCCATCTTGGCCTCGGGATAGAGCTGCTTGACCGCGTGCCCGATCAGGTGGGCACAGGAATGCCGGATGATCTCCAGGCCTTCCTCGTCACGTGCGGTCAGGATCGCCACCTCGGCGTCCGTCTCGATCAGGTCCGCGGCGTCCACCAATACGCCGTCGATCTTGCCGGCCACGCAGGCCTTGGCAAGTCCCGGGCCGATGCTCTCGGCCAGCTCCATGACGCTAAGGGGGGAATCGAAGGTTCTCTGACTGCCGTCAGGCAGTGTCACGATGGGCATGCAAGCTGTCCTTGTGCGCAGTGGTGATCCATACCAGGGATCACGTGTCGCCAAAATGGATTCGAGGGGTGAAACAGCGACATAGAATATCAGAAATGGCGCCGCCGGCGCCATGCTCTACCCCTGTGGAGGGCGTCGCGACACCTTTAGCGAGCGGAATGGCAAGCCTGGCCACCACCACCCGAAACGCAGCGAGGCGCCCGAAGGCGCCTCGCTGATGTCATCGTGCTCGATCAGGCGATCGAGACGGACTCGGTCAGGGCAGACTTACTGCCACTCACCCAGTTCCACACGACGGTTTTCCGCACGACCTGCATCGGTGTCGTTGGTCGCGATGGGCTGCTCTTCACCGTAACCGATGGCACGCATGCGGTTCGGCTGAACACCCTGGCTCGCCAGGAAGCGAGCAACGGAAGCGGCACGCTCCTGAGACAGCTGCTTGTTGTAGCTGTCGGAACCGACGCTGTCGGTGTGACCTTCGATGCGCACGCCGACGTTCGGGTTGGCGCGCAGACGCTCGGCAACACCAGCCAGAACCTGCTCAGCCTGAGCGGTCAGGACGGCGGAGTCGAACTCGAAGTTCACGTCACGCAGGACCAGGTCCTTCTCGCAACCGAGGGAGTTGACCTCGACGCCAGCCGGAGTACCCGGGCACTGGTCCTGGAAGTCCGGCACGCCATCGTTGTCGGAATCCAGCGGGCAACCCACTGCGTCCACGGCGACACCGGCCGGAGTACCCGGGCACTGGTCGTTGGCGTCGTAGACGCCGTCACCGTCGGAATCCTTCGGAGCGTTCATCGGCTCCTTGTTCGGCTCGGCACACAGCAGAGCGCCAGCCACGGTGCCGACGGTCGCGCCGACAGCAGCGCCGGTTTCCTCGTCGTCATCGCTGGTGGTGCCGTAGCCGATACCACCGCCGATCAGACCACCAGCGATACCACACACCATCGGGTGCTGGTACCACGGCTTGGCGTCAGATGCGCTCATGCCGGAGGAGGACTGAGAGGCGGAGCTGGCGCAGCCGGAGAGGCCGACAACCAGTGCAGAACCGAGCAGCAAGCCAGTCGTTGATTTTTTCATGTAAGACTCCTTCTTCTATCTGACACTCAATGCTGAATACGGGTAACCCTGTTCTTCAGCGGGTCCAATGTTGTGCCGATCGAGAAACAGGATAGGTACCCTACTTCCTCATAGGCAAGAAAAGCATGAAATACAGCGCCTAGCCAGTCTATTAGTCGCCAATATCTCAACGTCTTCTGCCAACGGCCCATCGTGCAAGACAATTGCTGCACGACCAATCCCTTGCAGGCGATATCATGACGTATCGCTTCTGTACAATCAAACTAGCACAGGCGATACCCGCCCGTCATTCACTTCATCGAACAGTGTTCGAGATCGCTCAATTGAGAGAGTCGGGGTAACGGGCTTGAAAATCCAGCGCAGCCTGTGCCGCAGCCAGCACATCGTCGCGATTCGCTTCTTCCACGGCCAGTCGCTGCTTGTCTTCAGCGAACCGCTCCTTGGGCGTAAGCTCTTGACGAGCCTGATGTGTGTGCAGATGACGGGTCTGTTCGTAGACCTCGGCAAAGACTCTGAACTCGCGCCGCTCAAGCAGTGCCGGATCGATGATCTCGAACAATACTTTCAACCGCCAGCAGCCTTCGGTCACATCGACCTGACGCTGCAATAGCGCCGACGCAACCAGACCGAGGTTTTCCAGGCCATTTTCCCTGGCACGACGTTCCTCGTCCCGAATCACTCCCTCTCGGCGCCGCACCTCATTCTTCAACGACCAGGCGTACCACGCCAACGCGGCAATGATGACAATGCCAAGCCCGAGCAAGGCATAAGCGAGCGTCGTGGACATGCAGCCCCCTGTGCGATGGTCAAAGGGGGCATTCTACACATCTACCAGAGAGGCTGAACCATCCATCGCGAGAAAGACCGGTGACTGCCGTCTGCATTGTTGCCACCTGCCGATGACACTCCCGTGACACCGAACCGTTGAATGACGGCAAGGGCTATGCAGGACTCAAGGCGATACTCAGATAGTGATCCAGCAACAAGGCCAGAAAGACGCCAAGCAGATAGCGTATGGAAAACCAGAAGGCCTGCAAGGGCGCCTGTTCGTCGTGTCCACGCCAGACCCTGAGATTCCACTGCATGAAGCGTAGATTGAGCACACAGACGCTGACCAGATAGAGCCAGCCACTCATGCCGATGGTGAACGGCAGCAAGGTGGCCGCTACCGTCAACCAGCCATATAGCCAGACCTGCAGTCTGGCAAAGGCGAGGCCATGGGTTACCGGCAGCATCGGTACGCCGGCCTCGGCGTATTCATCGCGCTTGTAGATCGCCAGCGCCCAGAAGTGCGGCGGCGTCCAGGCAAAGATGATCAACATGAGCAGCAGCGGTTCGGCTCCCACTGTCCCGGTCACGCTGGTCCAGCCCAGCAGTGGCGGCGCGGCACCTGCGACACCACCGATGACGATATTCTGCGGCGTGGCCCGTTTCAGAAATACCGTGTAGATCAACGCATAACCGACCAGCGACCACAGCGTAAGCCAAGCGGTCAACGGATTGACGGTCAGCGCCAGCAGCGCCACCCCCGAGGTGGACAATGACAGCGCCCAGGCCAGCGCCAGTGGCGTCGACAAGCGACCGGACGCCAGCGGGCGCCGCGAGGTGCGATGCATCCGCGCATCCAGCTTGCGATCCACCACGTGGTTGATCGCCGCCGCCCCGGCGGCGGCCAGTGCAATCCCGATAAGCCCGCACACCATGGCGTTAAGCGCAGCTGGCGATATCGCACCGGGGATCGCCAGCAACATCCCCACCAGGGCGCATACCAGCATCACCATGACCACTCGCCATTTGCACAACGTCAGCAAGTCACGCCATAGCGGATGGGTCGCTGCACCCATGGCCTGTGCATCACGCATGGAGCCACCCTCCTCTGGTCTGGCGTTGACGTCCCTTCACCGCCTGTCTTGAATGGCGCTGCTTCCACGCTACCAGGGTAAAACTGAAGACCAGCAGTACCGCGCCGGCAGTATGCAGAAGCGCCAGGCCCAGCGGCAGCCACAGCAGCACATTGGCGATACCCAGGGCGACCTGCAACGCCGTCGCCCCGGCCAGCGTCAGCAGCCAGGGCCGCATCTCACGGCGATGCCAGCGACGGATCACCACCAGTGCCAGCGCCAGCGTCAACGCCAGCGCTCCCAGCCGATGGGCCAGATGGATCGTCGTGCGTGCTTCGGCGTGCAGGGCCCCGTGCAGATAGTTGGGACCCACCGTCTGGGTAAGGTGGAAGCCCTCACCCCAGTCGGTGTCGGGAACCCACTGGCTATTGCAGGTGGGAAACCCCTGACAGGCGATGCCCGCGTAGTTGCTGGAGGTCCAGCCCCCCAGCGCCAGTTGCAGTACCAGCAGCATGGTGGCCACCCCCATCAGCGCCCCCAGTGGTCGGGCAGCGAGCGCCGCCTCCCCCCTGGCGACACGACGCAGGCGCAGATGCAGCCAGATGAACAGCGTCATCACCGTGAGACCACCCAGCAGGTGAAGGGTTACCACCTGGGGCCACAGCTTGAGGGTCACGGTGTAGGCACCGAAGGCCCCCTGCACCATCAAGGCGGCGAACAGCATCAGCATCAGACGCCAGGGAAACCCAGGCTTGCGCCGCCTGGGCCAGGCCAGCACCAGCAGGGCCATCACCATGACCCCGAGACATCCGGCCAGGTAGCGATGAATCATTTCCATCCAGGCCTTGGATGCCTCCAGCGGTGCATCCGGACTATGCAGCAGAGCGCTGCTTGCATCGGGCACGACCAGCGCCCCATAGCAGCCCGGCCAGTCGGGACAACCCAGCCCCGCATCCAGCAACCGGGTGAAGGCACCGGCCATGATGACCAGGGCGGTGAACAGCGCCCCCACAAGACTCAGGAGCCGCAGCGTCGCCAGGCGTCGATCATTCATGGCGCACCTCCTGGCGGGCGTCTTCGCTGGCACCTTGGCTGTCGTTCAGACTGACCAGTTCGGTGGCACCTTGCGTAGCCTCGGCCTCACCGGGATCTTCGCCCAGGGCAGCAAGCGGTGGCTCGGGGTTGCGCTTGAACAGATGCTCGATGTCGTCCATCACCGCCCGGGTCTCCACCCCGGCAGGATAGGCGACCGCCACCCACCCCTGGGGGTCAAGCAGCCATGCCTGCCCCTGACTGGCCCACTCCGGCGACTCGGTCCAGGTCACCAGCGACTCGCCAGGCAAGGCGGCAGCGTCTCCACCCACGCGCACCCGACTCAGACGATGGGCGTCCTTGCCCAACGCCCGGTGCAGGCGCCACCAGCGATCCGCGTCTTCGGCGCAGCTATCGCCGCAGTCGTAGGCCAGGGTCCAGGCATGCGCCGCGACCTCCCCTCCACGATCGCGACTGGCAATGTCTGTGCGCTCAAGAGCCGGCCACCGGGATAGCGGCGGCACATCGGCATCAAGCGCCCCGTGTGCGGTACGGTTGTCGGGAATGCCGATACGGAACTCGACCATGCCCCAGGCAAGCGCCATGGGCATCACAAAGATCGCGATCAGTGCGACCAGCTTCAGCCGCTGCCACCCCATCGTCGTCATCCTCGCACCTCCACTCCTTGCGTCGACACGTTCGGTCCTGTCGTGTCCGCTGGGCTATCGGGTATCTGTTGTTCTCGCGTTAGTGTCGTGCTCTCGCGCTAGCCTCTTGCCCTCGCCGATGTCGCTTGTCTTTCGACCCTTTCCTGTCTTTCGCGGCGTTATTGTCTTCCGCAGTTTTCTTTCGCGGTTTTCTTTCGCGGTCTTGCCATCTCACGGCCTTAGCGTTCTTGCCTGGCGGACATATCAACAATTGACCTTTCAGCGCTCGTGACGCCCGCCCCGCAAAGATCGCGATAGAGTCGTCGACCTCCAAACAGCAGCGCCAGCAGCGCCACCAACGAAAGCCCCCACCACTGCAGTGCATAGGCCAGATGTCGCTCTGGTGGCATGACGTTAGGCGTCCACCAGTCCTCCAGATGCCCGGGACCCTGGCGCTGATGCAGCCAACCGGCAAAGCTGAACTCCTCGTCCCAGGCTCCGAGTTCGATGCGCTGCAGTCGCGTGCCTTCGAGGTTGTCACCGAACCGCGGCGTACGCCGGCCATCCGCCTGCCAGTCACCGCTCAGCGACACCAGCCCCTTCGGCGTCTCTGCGTAGGGCGCCTGGCGCGACACCCCTGTCTCGAGAAAGCCGCGCTCCACCAGCCACCGCTGTCCCTCGACGTCGACAAAGGGCGTGAGCACCGCTACCCCGAGTCGATTGCCGAGCATCCGATTGTCCAGGTAGAGGGTTTCGTCGGCCTGAAAGACGCCTTCGAGCGACAGGCGGCTGCCGTCCGGCGGCAATGTCCCTGGCATGTTCAAGGTCGGTGCCTCGGCAAGGTTTGCAAGATAGTCGCGCTTGCCGGCGGCGCGCTCCCACTGCCATAGTCCAAGGCCGATACCCAGCACCATCAGCGCTGCACACAGCAGGCACCAGGCCACCAGCCGACCCGGACCACACCTTTTTCCCTCACTCGAACGGACTCTCACCATGCTGCTCAAGATCCTGATTCTGATCGTGTTCGTGGCCATGCTGGCCAGTCTCGCGGCCGGGGTCGGCTTCCTGCTCAAGGACGACAGCCACTCACGCCGCCTGCTGGTCTCGCTCAAGATCCGGGTAGCCCTGGCCGCCCTGCTGCTGGCGTTGCTGGCCTATGGCTTCGCCACCGGAACGATCGGCTGAGCGGCCCCCACGCCGCCTGCCTCAGAACACGTAGACAAAGATGAACAGCCCCAGCCAGACCACGTCGACAAAGTGCCAGTACCAGGCCGCCGCCTCGAAACCGAAGTGGTTGTCGCCACTGAAATGGCCCTTGCGGATACGCATCAGGATGCTGGCCAGGATGATGGTGCCGATGATGACGTGAAGGCCATGGAAGCCCGTCAGCATGAAGAAGGTCGAGCCGTAGATGCCCGCCTCCAGGGTCAGGCCCAGGTGATGGTAGGCTTCGTAGTACTCGACCCCCTGGATGATGATGAAGAAGGTGCCCAGCAGCACCGTACCGAACAACCAGTTGTGGGTAGCGCGACGCTCCCCCATCTTCAACGCTTCGTGGGCGACCGTCAGGGTAATGCTCGAGGACACCAGCAGCAGGGTGTTGACCAGCGGCAGCTGCCACGGGCTCAGGGTCTCGGTCGGCCCCGAGATGGCGCTGTCCGGTGGGTTCTCCAGCGGCCAGCTGGCGGTGAAGTCGGGCCACAGCAATGCCGACACGCCCTTGGCACCTTCACCATCGAGCCATGGCAGCGCCAAAGTCCGCACATAGAACAGCGCACCGAAGAAGGCGCCGAAGAACATCACTTCCGAGAAGATGAACCAGCCCATGCCCCAGCGGAAGGACCGATCCATCTGGGCGTCATAGAGCCCTGACATGGACTCCTTGATGACATCCCTGAACCACAGCACCATCACCGCCAGGATGCCCACCAGCCCCGCCAGCATGATCGGCGACCCCGCCGCCCCGTGCACCAGCCAGGTGCCCCCGCCGACCATCATCACGCCCATGGCCAGGGAACCGAGGATCGGCCACTTGCTGGTCGCGGGTACGTAGTAGCTGCCACCACTCATGCTTCACCTCCTGGATCTTCGCCAGACGCCGGTCGGCGTCCCTTGTCACTGCCCGGTGCGCCGTCGGCCACCGTCGCCACCGCCACGTCCGGTCCCTGGTCCTGCGGGTAGAGCGTGTACACCAGGGTCACGGTCTTGATCTCTTCGGGGAGATCGCGGGTCAGTTGAAACACCAGTGGCGCCTCGAAGCTCTCCCCCGGCGCCAGCCGTTGATTGTCGAAACAGAAACAGGCCAGCTTGCGCAGATGTAACGACGCCGGAGATGGGGTCACGCTGGGCACCGCCCTTGCCACCAGCGCCTGGTCACCCAGATTGCGAAAGGTGAAATACACCTCCGTGCTCTGCCCTGGGTGAACCCGAACCTGGCGACTGTGGGCCTCCAGCTTCCACGGCAGTCCCGCACTGCCACGAGTCACGAACTGCATCGTCACCGTGCGTTCGGTATCGACCTCTTCGTGCACCAGCGTCTGAGCGCTGGTCGAGGTCTTGCCGTTGAGCCCCGTCACCTGGCAGAAGACGTCATACAGCGGGACCAGGGCAAACGCGAAGCCAAACATCCCCGCCAGCACCACCAGAGTCTTCACCACGGTTCGTCGAACCTGGGGACTGCGATCCTCGACGACGTCCGTCATGGCGACACTCCCGACTCAGTGCTCCACCGGCCGATACTGGGGCGGGTGCTCGAAGGTATGCAGAGGCGCCGGGCTCGGCACCGTCCATTCAAGATCCTCGGCGCCATCCCAGGCCTTGGCCGGCGCCTTCTTGCCGCCCCGCACGCACATGATCACGATGACCACGAACAACAGCTGCGAGAAGCCGAACATGAAGGCACCGATACTGGAGAGCATGTTGAAGTCGGCAAACTGCAACGAGTAGTCGGGAATCCGTCGCGGCATGCCGGCAAGCCCTGAAAAGTGCATCGGGAAGAAGGTCAGATTGACCCCGATCATCGACAGCCAGAAGTGCCACTGGGACAGCCGCAGGTGCGGGTAGTGGCCGGTCCACTTGGGCAGCCAATAGTAGACCCCCGCCATGATCGAGAACACCGCGCCGGGCACCAGCACGTAGTGAAAGTGCGCCACCACGAAGTAGGTGTCGTGGTACTGGAAGTCCGCCGGCGAGATCGCCAACATCAGCCCCGAGAAGCCACCGATGGTAAACAGCACCACAAAGGCGATGGCGAACAGCATCGCCGGCTCGAAGCTGATCGAACCCCGGAACAGGGTGGTGATCCAGTTGAACACCTTCACCCCGGTCGGCACTGCGATCAGCATGGTGCTGTACATGAAGAACAGCTCCGCCACCAACGGTAACCCCACCACGAACATGTGGTGTGCCCACACCAAAAACGACAGGATGGCGATGGAAGCGGTGGCGTAGACCATGGAGGCATAGCCGAACAGCCGCTTGCGGGCGAACGTCGGAATGATCACCGAAACGATGCCGAAAGCCGGCAGGATCATGATGTAGACCTCGGGATGCCCGAAGAACCAGAACAGATGCTGGAACAGCACCGGATCACCACCGCCACCGGCATTGAAGAAGCTGGTGCCGAAGTTGATGTCCATCAGCATCATGGTAACCACCCCGGCCAGCACCGGCATTACCGCGATCAGCAGGAAGGCGGTGATCAACCAGGTCCAGACGAACAGGGTCATGTCCATCAGGCGCATGCCCGGTGCGCGCAGGTTCAGGATGGTGGCGATGATATTGATCGCCCCCAGGATCGAGCTGATACCGGCGATGTGCAGCGACAATATAAAGAAGGTGGTGGACGGCGGCGCGTAGGTGGTGGACAGCGGCGCATAGAAGGTCCAGCCGAAATTCGGCGCCCCACCCGGCATGAACAACGTACTCAACATCAGGGTAAAGGCGATCGGCAGCAGCCAGAAGCTGAAGTTATTGAGCCTCGGCAACGCCATGTCCGGCGCCCCGATCTGCAGCGGCACCATCCAGTTGGCCAGCCCAACGAAGGCCGGCATCACCGCGCCGAACACCATGATCAGGCCATGCATGGTGGTCATCTGGTTGAAGAACTCGGGCTGCACCAGCTGAAGACCGGGCTGGAACAATTCGGCCCGCACCACCAGCGCGAAGACCCCACCGATCAGAAACATGGTCAAGGAGAAGATCAGATAAAGGGTACCGATCTCCTTGTGATTGGTGGTCAGTACCCAGCGCATCAGACCGCCTGGGCGATAGTGATGCTCGTCGTGTCCCGCCGAGCTGGCCTCGGAGGCCGACGACTCGAGTCGATGCTTGGGAGGCAGTGACGCCATGGCGAAGATCTCCCCTGTTGGCCGCCTGCCTGACTCTTGGCGGGCGTCGATGGTGCGTTCAACGTGACTCCTGAGAGCCCCCGGTTGCTCGGACTGGTCGTTCGTCGACCATCCCTTGTTCGCTATTCCCTTGCTCGTTCATCTCTTGTGCTTGCATTTCCCGGCACCTGAACGGCTGCTCCAATCGCGATCCCGACAGCCGTTCGTCCGGCTACTCGGACAGCATGTCGGCGATATCGGCCGGCTGGGTCACCTCGCCTGTCTCATTACCCCAGGCGTTGCGTTCGTAGGTGATGACGGCGGCGATCTCCACCGGATTCAGGGTGGTGCGGAAGGCCGGCATGGCGGTACCCGAGACACCATTGACGACGGTATCCAGATGGCGCTCCGGCTCGTCCAGCAGTGCCTGGTTGCCCGCCAGCGCCGGGAAGGCAGGCGGCAGGCCACTACCATCGACCTGGTGACAGGAGGCGCAGATGGAGCCGTAGACCTGCTCGCCACGCTCCATCAGTTCGTCCATGGACCACTCGCGATCCACCCCCTGGGCCTCCTGGGCAGCAGCGGCCTTGCGCTCGGCCAACCAGGTATCGAACTGCTCCTGCTCGACCGCCTCGACCACCACTGGCATGAAACCGTGATCCTTGCCGCAGAGTTCCGCGCACTGGCCGCGATAGATGCCGGGCTCGTTGATGCGCACCCAGTTTTCGTTGACGAAGCCTGGCACCGCGTCCTGCTTGACCGCCAGTTCGGGCACCCACCATGAGTGGATGACGTCGTCGGCGGTCAGCAGCAGGCGTACCTTCTTGCCCACCGGCAGCACCAGTGGTTCATCGACTTCGAGTAGATAGTTTTCCCCCTTCTCGCTCTCGCCGGAGATCTGCTCGCGGGGGGTCGCAAGGTTGGAAGTAAAGTCGACATCTTCACCCAGGTAGCTGTAGTGCCAGCGCCATTGCTGGCCGGTCACCATCACATCCAGGTCGGCGTCGGAGGCGTCGTACATCTTCTTGAGCGTGGCGGTAGCCGGCACTGCCATGCCGACCAGAATGAGCAACGGCAGGGCCGTCCAGATCACCTCGACGGTGGTGTGCTCATGGAACTTGGCGGCCTTTGCGCCCTGGGAGTGACGATAGCGGAACAGCGAGTAGAACATGGCGCCGAAGACCACCACGCCAATGATCACGCAGATCCAGAAGATCGTCATGTGCAGCGAATACACCTCACGACTGACGTCCGTCACCCCGACCGGCATGTTCCAGTCGGACGCCTGGAGGTGCCCTCCGAGTCCTGCGAACAGCGTTCCCGCAGTCATCCACACATGCCGCATGCGCATCGATGCCTCCTGGAGCTCGTTGTTATCTTGTTCGCTCGCCAATGGCTCGAGTATAGAAGAGCCTGGTCACTGCCCCGCCTGTAGCGGGCCGAGCCGTCAACGCAAGACGCCACCCTGCCAACGGGTCACTCAACCCGCCGCCAGGGTGGCGATCACGATCAGAATCACGACAAACAGCACCCCCATGAGGATGCCTACGACGATAAAGCTGGACGCCTTGCCGGTGGTGAAGTCTTCCTGACGCCGGGACTCGCGTTGCACGCCGAAAAACGCGGCGAGTACCGACTTGATGGTCTTCCACATCTTGACCTCCGGCCCAATCCCTTCGCTTGACCATAGTTCAGCCGGAGACAATTTGCGTTGCGCATTAGACGAAGGTCAGAGTCCGAATATCGCCACAATCAGCGGCAGCAAAAAGGCGGTGATCAAGCCCGTCAGCCCCATGGCAAGGCCAGAGAAGGCGCCGGCCATGGCTCCCAGCTTGGCGAACGCCTGGGCCGTACCAAAGCCGTGGGCGGAGAGCCCCATGGTAAAACCCTGGATCACCGGGTCCTTGATGCCGAGTAGACGAAAGATGAACGGCCCCAGCGCACAGCCGATGGAGCCGGTAATCAACACAAGCCCCGCCGCCAGTGACGGAATACCGCCTATCTTCTCCGCCACCCCCATGGCGATGGGCGACGTTACCGAGCGCGGCGCCAACGACAGCACGGTTTCTGGCGCCGCCCCGAACAACAGCGCAATGCCAAGGGTCGAGGCCACCGCGGTCACGATACCCGCGCCGCAAGCTACCAACAGCGGCAGCAGTAACTGACGCACCCGCTCGCGATGGTCATACAGCGGGATGGCCAGCGCCACCGTGGCGGGCCCCAGCAAAAAGTGGATGAACTGGGCGCCCTCGAAGTAGGTGGCGTAGTCGATCCCGGTGACCAGCAGGAAGGAGATGATCAGGGCAATACTCAGGGTTACCGCGTGAAGCAGCGGCGTGCCGCCCAGCCACTTGTTGATGCGCACCGCCAGGGCGAAGGCCAACAGCGTGACCAGCAGCGACAACAGCGGATTGCCAGACAGATAGACCCATAGCTCATCGAGTTCGGCCACATCCATTACTGACCTCCCCGGCGAGCAGCCAGCCTTGCCATGACCCAGGCGGTGACCGCCAGGGTCAAGGCCGTGGACAGCACCAGCGTCGCCGCAATGGCGAGCCAGTCATCGGCGATCAGGCGGCCATGCACCATCAACCCGACACCCGCAGGCACAAACAACAGCGTCAGGTAACGCAGCAGACCTTCCCCTGTCGTACGCAGGCTCTTCGGCACCTTGCCGCGAATCGACAGCCCGATCAGCAGGATCACCATTCCGATCACCGGCCCGGGTATCGGTAACGTCAGCCCCCGCGCGATCAACTCGCCGGCGAACTGACACGCCAGCAGTAGACTCATCCCCAGAATCAGCGGCATTCCCTGGTCCTCCTCGTGTCCCATTGCCTACCATTAGTGTGTCAGAGCACGGACAAAGTGGGCAGCGCTGACGCCCGGGGCTGGTCAATTTCCAACCAATTGAAATAAAAGCGCAAAAGGGGCTTTTCATTTTGAAATGAACGCGCTAGTATACGCCTCGTCTTCGGGGGACAGGCCAGACGGTCACACAACCCGTAGGCCAAGTCGGAGCGTGGCGCAGCTTGGTAGCGCGTTGCAATGGGGTTGCAAAGGTCGCAGGTTCGAATCCTGTCGCTCCGACCACTGAATTCAAGAATGACGGTCACCTTGCTCATCAGAGCGGTGGCCGTTTTTCGTCGTTTTCGCCCCCCCCTTCTCATCGCATCGAGTTCACACGTGGGCACCGCCTGAACTGACCCCACTCCGCTTTTTACTCCGCTATCGACAGCACTACCTCCTGCACTATCCACTCGGCCCACTTGCTACTTTCACCCTTCTCGCTTTGTCCTCCTCGTGGCGTCGTTACATCGCGCTGTCTGGAGCCGATACCCCTGCGGGACCCAGGCTGCTACCGCGACCTGCGCTCAGTGCCTCTATACCGCCAGCCGCCGCATCGAACGGTCACCGTAAAGTGCTGGCGATCGGATACTACCAATGCTATATATTAGCCTGCTCTTATTCGACAAATGATTGAATTCTCTGGCGTTTCATACCCGACATCTGCCGGCCAGCGGATACAAGGCAGCAGACGGGGTAGACCTGCTCGTCTCGAGCAGCCGCCAGGGCGAGCAGGAATGGCCGGCAGGAAATCGACGCACAGCAGTGGCTGCGTCTCACGACACCAATCAGGAACTGACATGAACTACCGACTGATGTTTCAGCTTACGGACTCCCTGAACACCAAGTCCCTCGAGCCACTGTTGCTGAAACCCACGCCACTGGAAATGCCGGAGCACCAGATCGACTCCTTGCAGGAAGTTCCAGCCACCGATGATCTGATCGAGCTCCCCTTTACCGCAGAAGAAGGCGAAAAAACCAGCCTGGTCTATGTGCAAGGCAGGGTTGTCTCCACCAAGAAGACCTTCACCATCTCCGATGGTGGTGAAAGCGCCAGGTGCCTGGTGACCTGCTTCATCGAACCCAATCGCGTGGTGCAACAGGGCACAGGCGAGCTGATTCTCGAACCCACCATCAACAACATCGATGAGATGCTCTGATCTGCGATGCAGCAGGCCGTCGGCAGCGCCTGCAGGATTACAGGTGCGCCGACGGCCTTTCTTCGACGCCCTGAAGGCGCGCAGCCAGGCGAGTCACTATCTCGTTGTAGTCCCTGCGAAGACCACCGGCACAACGTCGCCGACATCACCGGCAGGAAGATGTCGTCAGTGGTGCTCCGGCAGTTCCTGCAACACCAACCACGACCACCAGAGGACGCTTATGCCCAACAAGACCACTGCGGTCGTCCAGTGGATACGGCGTGAGGCTGGGCCGCTGCTGGTTGCCAGCATCTTCCCGCTGCTGCTGATCGTCTACTTTTTCAAGGAAGGTTTCTCGATCAAGGTGCTGGCGCTGTTTCTCGCCCTTCCGCTGGTGGTCTATCTGTCGCTGAGTGTCGCTATCTGGCTGTGGTTCGTGGTCAGAAACCGAGACTCTCGATAAGGACTCCGGGATCGCTGCCGCTCAGCGCGGGCAGGAGGTACTGATCTGCAAGAACGGGAAGCCGGTCGCGCGCATTGAAGCACTGAAAGATCAAGGACTTGATCTGGATGAGCTCTACGGACTGACCAAGGGTCGTATCGAGGCGAAGGCTGGCTGGGATGCTCCGCTGGAAGAGGACGTCATCGAAGCGTTGTTTGATGGAAATCATCCATGAAGCGCTACCTGCTCACTATCGATCTTTGGCTCTGGCCGACTGAATGGCTGCCCGCCGATGGCCTGATAAAGCGCTACGACCCGGAACGCCGCTATATCGCCCCGGTCGATGAACTGTTGCCATCTCGGTAGTGCTCGGCAAGACGCCCCTCGGCCGAGGCCGACATTTGCTCACTCCCATCGAAACGCCTCTTCATCACAGACGAAGCCTACCTTGCGATGTTGGTCTATAGATGATGCCCGTCTACGACCAGACACGGTGGTCATCCGGTGATGGTGATCCCCGCCGCCGCATCCATTAGGCTATGCCGAGACGTCCCGACGATGCCTTGGCGTGTGCTGCTCAAGCTAGCGCCGACACCGCCTCGGGCTGCCACGCCTTCACGCAGTACAGAGAACTCGCCATGACCGATACCACCGCCGCCTCGGGCTTGATCGTCCTGCAGGGCAACCGTATGGAGGATCTGCGTGATCTGACCCTGAAGTGGCTGGGGCGGCGCCCGCTGCATCCGCTGGCGCGCACCCTTTTTCTGGTGCAGAGCAACGGTATCGCCCAGTGGCTCAAGACCTCCATCGCCGAGCGCCAGGGCGAACCGGGCTACGGCGTCTGCCTCGGCACCGACGTTGCCCTGCCCGCGCGCTTTCAGTGGCAGGCCTACCGCGCGGTGATCGAGGCGGTGGAAGGCCCAGGCCAGGTGCCGACCACCTCTCCCTGGGACAAGAGTCGCCTGCGCTGGCACCTGATGAAGCTGCTGCCCGAAGCCCTGGACGACCCGCTGTTCGAGCCGCTGGCGCGCTACCTGCGCGAGGACGATGAGCAGCGCAAGCGTTACCAGCTGGCCGAGCGCCTGGCTGACCTGTTCGATCAGTACCAGGTCTATCGCGCCGACTGGCTCACCGCCTGGGAGGCCGGCAACGATGTGCTCACCCTGCCCGGTAACCGTGTCACAGAGGTCCCCGATGACCAGCGCTGGCAGCCGGCACTGTGGCGCAGGATCAGCGACGCCCTGCCTGCCGACCAGCGCCACAGTCACCGCGGCGCCGTGCACCAGCGCTTCAAGCGGGCCGCCGAGCAGCTGACCCGCGAGGTCGAACGGGGCGAGACGGCCTGCCCCCCGGAAATACCGCCGCGTATCGTGGTGTTCGGCATTTCGTCGCTGCCCCAGCAGACCCTGGAGGTGCTGGCCGCCCTGTCCAGCATCAGCGAGGTGGTGCTGTGTCTGCTCAACCCCTGCCAGTTCTACTGGGGCGAGATCATCGAGACCCAGGAGGTCCTGCGCCGCCACGTGCGCCAGCGCCGTCGCCAGGGCATGCCGGCGGAGCTTCACCACTCGCTCGAACAGCTGCATCTGCACGCCCATCCGCTGCTGGCGGCATGGGGCAAGCAGGGCCGCGACTACCTGCAGCTCCTCAGCGAACACGACCACACCGACGTGGAGGCGTTGAGCGCCCTGCTCGACGACTCGGTGGATCTGTTCCTGGCGCCGCCCACCGACACCCTGCTGGGCCAACTGCAGGACGACATCCTCAATCTGCGCCCACTGGCGGAGACCCAGGCCGAGTGGCCAGCGCTTGATCCCGAGCACGACCACTCGATCCGTTTTCATATCTGCCACAGCCCTCAGCGTGAACTGGAGGTTCTGCACGACCAGCTGCTCGAGGCGTTCGCCGAGGATGCGACTCTCGAACCCAGGGACGTGATGGTGATGGTGCCGGACATCAATGACTACACGCCCTATATCGACGCGGTATTCGGCCAGTTCGCCCCGGGCGAGAAGCGCCACCTGCCCTACCACGTGGCCGACCAGCAGGAACGCCATCGCGAACCCATGCTGGTGGCACTGGAGACCCTGCTGTCGCTGCCGCGTCTGCGCTTTCGCGCCAGCGAGATCCTCGACCTGCTGGACATCCCGGCCATCCGCACGCGCTTTGGCCTTGGCGAGGGGGACCTTTCCACCCTGCAACGCTGGATTCGCGAGGCCAACGTGCGCTGGGGCCTCGATGCCTCCCAGCGAGCCGAACTCGGCCTGCCGGAACACGACGAGCTGCACACCTGGCGCTTCGGCCTGGAGCGCATGCTGATGGGCTACGCCGTGGGCGAGGCCAGCGACGACGGCGAGGACTGGGGCGACATCGTGCCCTACGACGAAGTCGCCGGCCTCGACGCCACCCTGGTCGGTCCGCTGTACCGGCTGATCATGACCCTCGACGAAGTTCGTCAGAGCCTGATCGAACCCAAGACCGCCAGCCAATGGGACCAGATTCTGGGAACCATGCTGGAGCGCACCTTGGCCCCCGGCTCCAGTGCCGAAGAGGCCTTGCTCGGGCGCATCCAGGGGGCGCTCGAGACCTGGCACGAGGAGGTCGACTCGGCCGAGGTCGGCATCCGCCTGCCGCTGGCGGTGGTGCGTGAAAGCTGGCTGTCGCGCATCGACCAGCCCCAGCTATCCCAGAGCTTCATGATGGGCCGCATCACCTTCGCCACCCTGATGCCCATGCGCGCAATCCCCTTCCGCCACGTCGTGCTGCTGGGCATGAGCGACGGCGCCTACCCGCGCCGCGCCGAGGCCATGGACTTCGACCTGATGGCCATGCGCGGACACTATCGCGCCGGCGACCGCTCCCGGCGTGACGACGACCGCTACCTGTTCCTCGAGGCACTGCTGTCAGCGCGGGACCGACTGACCATCAGCTGGTGCGGACGCAGCCCCCAGGACAACGGCGAGAAGCCGCCCAGCGTGCTGGTCGGGCAGCTGCGCGATCACCTCGGCAAGGGCTGGCGCCTTCCCGACCAACCGCCCCACGATGAGCGCTCGCTGGCCGAAGAGCAGCAGATGACCGAGGCCCTGCTCACCGCCCTGACCACCGAGCACCCGCTGCAGCCCTTCGGCGCCGGCTATTTCCTGGCGGGCTCGCCGCTTTATACCTACGCAGACGAGTGGCAGACCCTGCACCAGCGTGATTCTCGTCACTCGGACCCGATGACGGCCACCTCAGCCGATGAGCCGCTACCACCCTGGCGCCCCGAGGGCGCCATCGGCCTGTCGCAGCTTTCTGGCCTGCTGCGCGATCCCGTCGGCGCCCTGTTCCAGCAGCGCCTGTCCACCAACATGCGCGACGAACAGACGCTGAGCGACGACGACGAACCCTTCGCCTTCGCCGGCCTTGCCAGATGGCAGCAGCGCGAGGCCCTGGTGCAGCCGCTTGGCCAGCGTCTGGCCCACGACCGCGCCTGCGACCCCGCCCTGTTGATCGAACGCCAGGTCCAGCGCCAGCAGCGCGCCGGCCACTACCCGCCGCCACCGGTGGGCCCGGTGATCCGCCGCCAGTTGCTGGAGCGAATCCCCGACGCCCTCGACCACTACCGCGAACTGCTCGAGCGCTATCCACGCTCGCTGGAGCGGGCACCGCAGCTTCGCCACGACAGTCGCCTTCCCTTGCCCGACTCGAGTGAGACCCTGGTACTGGAGGACGCCCTGTCCCACCTGCACGCGACCGACTCTGCCCCCTCCTCCGGGGCCAGCGACGAGGGCGACGCGGGTGCGGGTGAGGTCGCCCGCATCGTGCTGTTGACCAGCCAGATCCACCAGGGCGAGCATTTTCACTGGAGCCAGATTCTGCGCCACTGGCCGGCGCACCTGGCGCTGCAGTGCCTCTACCCGAATTCGCCGAGCCATCTGGTATCACCCAGCGGCGTGCTGGAGATCCCCGGCATGCCCCGCGAACAGGCCGCAAGACGCCTGGATGCGCTGATGCAGCGCTGGCTTGCCGCCATGCAGGGGGCCACGCCTTGCCACCCCGACATCGCCTTCGCCCTGCTCGAGGAATACCCCGTGGCAGAGGATGCAGCCTGGCCACCGGCAGACGCCCAGACGTCAGCTACATTGCGCAAGGCCTGGGAGCAGGCCTGGGAAAAACTGCCGGAGCGAAGCCCGCTGCTGCTGCGTGAATTTCCAAGACTCGACGCGCTGATCGGCGCCGAGGGCTTTGCCGAGGCCTGCCGTGAGCTCTACGCCGACCTGCATGGCTGGATCAGCACCGCGCGCAGCGCTCGCAAGGGCTCAGACAAGGGCTCTCACAAGGGCTCTGATAAAGCATCGGGCAAGAGTAACGCCACCACCGGGAAGAAATCCGCATGAGCCTGCCGTCCGACCTTTTTTCCACCGACGACCAGCCGCCTTCCCCGGACAACGCCGGCCAGACACCGCTGCCATTGGCGCTTCCGCTGCAGGGCAGTCAGTTGATTGAGGCCAGCGCCGGCACCGGCAAGACCTTCACCATCGCGCTGCTCTACGTGCGTCTGGTGCTGGGCCACGGCCAGCCGGACAACCCGGCGAGTCGACGTGACAATGGCTTCAGCCAGCCGCTGGTGCCGCCGGATATTCTGGTGGTGACCTTTACCGAGGCCGCAAGCCAGGAGCTGCGCGATCGTATCCGGGCGCGCCTGGTCCAGGCCGCCGAGGCCTTTCGCGCCGGCGACAAGGACGACGGCTCAACCACCGCTCCGGACGACGGCCTCGCCGAGC
>NZ_JAMXRY010000014.1:0-99281 GCF_024124525.1 Halomonas sp. OfavH-34-E
GTCTAGAGCCGGAGGCCGGCACGGCCACGCTGCGCTTGGGGTCGGGCTGCAGATGGTGGGGGCTCGAGCAGGCGCTGAGCGCGAGCAGCGCGGTCACACCAGCGGCGCCCAACAGAAGGCGACGAAGCATAGGGGGAACTCCTTGTCGTATTATCGGTAGAAATCGCACCGTAGTGCGCACTCGTCGGGCGAGGCTTTGCCTGGACGGGCGATAGTACGTCTATCAGAGGGGGGCGTGCAGCAAAAGTTCCTGGGCTGATCGAAGCGGACAAGGCCCGCCAGGTGGGCGTCTGCGCCGCACTCGCGGTGCTTGGACAGGGCGCCACCCTTGGCGGCGCTTGGACAGTGGCGCCACCCTTGGCGGTGCTTGGACAGTGGCGCCACCCTTGGCGGCGCTCAGACAGTGGCGCCGGACTCGCGACGCGTGGCGCTATCCTTGGCGGCGTGGTCACCAGGCCTGTCCGGTTGCTGGCTATCGGGCCGACTGTCTGGATAGTGGTGCCAGTGCTGGGGCAGGGCGTAGACCCGGGAGCCACGGCCAAGTGCCAGGCGTTCGGCGTCGCCATGGCTCAGGGTCGCCATCCAGGGCTCGTCCATCCAGTCGGCGTTCAGCTCGATGCGCACTTCGGCGCCCACCGGGACCACCGCGGTGACCACCGCGGGCAGGTGAGCGTCGGCACTGGGGGCGGCGGCCACCTGTACCTCGTGGGGGCGCAGCAGGATTTCCTGAGGGCCGTCGTCCAGGTCCAGTGTCAGGCGCGCCTCACCGCAGGTCAGCACGCCGCCGCGAACCTCGCCTTCCAGATGATTGACGTCGCCGAGGAATTCGAACACGAAGCGATTGCGCGGTTGACGGTACAGCGTCTCCGGGGTGTCGATCTGCTCGATACGGCCGTTGCTCATCACCACCACACGGTCAGACAGCTCCAGCGCTTCCTCCTGGTCGTGGGTCACGAACACGCTGGTGAAGCCCAGCTCGTCGTGCAGGTGCCTGAGCCAGCGACGCAGCTCCTGGCGGACCTTGGCATCGAGCGCCCCGAAGGGTTCATCGAGCAGCAGCACCTCTGGCTTGAGGGCCAGGGCGCGTGCCAGCGAGACACGCTGCTGCTGCCCGCCGGAGAGCTGCGCCGGGAAGCGTTCGGCCAGGTGAGACAGCTGCACCATCTCCAGTAGCTGCATGACCCGGGAGCGGATCTCACCGCTGGACGGACGCTCGCGGCGGGGCAGCACAGTCAGGCCGAAGGCGACATTGTCGAACACGCTCATATGGCGGAACAGCGCGTAGTGCTGGAACACGAAGCCGATACGCCGGTCACGTACGTGGACATGGGTCACGTCGCGTTCGCCGAACAGAATGCGGCAGTCGGGGTGGTCGTCCGGTGTCTCGAGCCCGGCGATGATCCGCAACAGGGTGGTCTTGCCGGAACCGGACGGGCCCAGCAGGCCGATCAGCTCGCCGCTGTTGATGTCCAGGTCGATGGGAGACAGCGCCTGGGAGCGTCCGAAGTGCTTCTGGATATGGTCGAGACGAATGCTCATGTCAGGGCCTCCCGGCGCGTCGCGCGCCATTCGAGCGTGGCCTTGGCGGCCAGGGTAAGCAGGGCGATCAGCGCCAGCAGGGCGGCGCTGGCGAAGGCGCCGACGGTGTTGTAGTCCTGATACAGAAGCTCCACGTGCAGCGGCAGGGTGTTGGTCTCGCCGCGGATGGCCCCGGAGACCACCGAGACCGCGCCGAATTCACCCACCGCCCGGGCGTTGGTCAGGATCACGCCGTAGAGCAGGGCCCAGCGGATATTGGGCAGGGTCACCCGGCGAAACAGCGTAAAGCCGCGTGCGCCGAGGGTTACCGCCGCTTCTTCCTCGCGGGAGCCCTGGGCCTGCATCAGCGGGATCAGCTCCCTGGCGACGAAGGGGCAGGTGACGAAGATGGTCACCATCAGGATGCCGGGCCAGGCGAACATCAACTGGATGTCGTGGGCATCCAGCCAGCCGCCGATCCAGCCGTTGCGGCCGTAGAGCAGCAGGTAGACCAGGCCCGCCACCACCGGCGAGATGGCGAAGGGGATGTCGATCAGTGTCTGCAGAAGGCGCCGTCCGGGGAAGGCGAAGCGGGTCACCAGCCAGGCCAGCATGACTCCGAAGACCAGGTTGACCGGGATCGTCAGCAGGGTGATGAACAGGGTCAGGCCGATCGCCGCCAGGGTGAAGTGATCCGTGACATTGGCGATGAAGGGCCCGACACCCTCGGCCAGGGCCTGTGTGAAGATGGCCAGCAGCGGTAGCAGCAGAAACAGTGCCGAGAGCGTTACCGCCAGCGCGATCAGGCTGCGCCTGAGCCAGGGGGCGTCACCGATTCGTTGCATCAGCCGCGTCCTCCGTGCAGTCGGCGGATAAAGCGTCCCTGCCACAGGTTGATCGCCAGCAGCAGCGCCAGCGAGGTCGCCAGCACCACCGACGCGATGGCCGAGGCCCCCACGTAGTCGTACTCCTGCAGCTTGACGAAGATCATCAGCGAGGTGATCTCGGTCTCGTAGGGCATGTTGCCGGCGATGAAGATCACCGCACCGAATTCGCCCAGGGAGCGCACGAAGGCGAGCCCGGTGCCGGTGACCAGGGCCGGCCACAGGTGGGGCAGGATGACCCGACGAAAGGCCACGCCGTCGCGGGCGCCCAGACTCATGGCGGCTTCGTCGATTTCCGCGGGCAGGTCCTCGAGCACCGGCTGCACCGTGCGCACGACGAAGGGGATGCTGGTGAAGGCCATGGCCAGGGCGATGCCGACCCAGGTGTAGGACACCTGCCAGCCCAACGGTTCCAGCAGCTGTCCCATCCAGCCCTTGGACGAGTAGAGCGTTGCCAGGGTGATGCCGGCGACCGCCGTGGGCAGCGCGAAGGGCAGGTCCATCAGGGCGTCGAGCAGGCGCTTGCCAGGGAAGTCGTAGCGCACCAGCACCCAGGCCATCAACAGCCCGAACACGGCGTTGACCAGCGCCGCCACCATGGCGCCACCGATGGTGGTGACGTAGCTTGCCACCACGCGGGGTTCACTGATGATGAACCAGTACTCGGACAGCGACAGCCCCTTGAGCTGGCCGACCAGGCCGGTCAGCGGCAGCAGCAGTACCAGCGAGACGAAGGTGAGGCTGATGCCCAGAGACAGGCCGAAGCCCGGCAGCACGCGGCGCCGGGCGGATCGGGCAAAGGGCAGGGAGATGGCCTTGTGCATGGGATAGGTCGCTTGCCTTGACGATCAGCGACGCTGCAGCTGGTCCAGCTCGCCGCCGCTCTTGAAGTGGGTGTCCATGGCGCTGTCCCAGCCACCGAACACGTCCTGAACCTCGAACAGCTCGGTCTCGGGGAAGCTATCGGCGAACTCTTCCTTCACCGCTTCGTTGTGGACGCGGTAGTTGAAGCCTGCCAGCTGGCGCTGGGCCTCCTCGGTGTAGAGGTAGTCGAGGTAGGCACGGGCGAGCTCGAGGTTGCCGTTGCGCTCGGCGTTCTCCTCGACCACCGCCACCGGGAACTCGGCGAGGATGCTGACCGGCGGCACGATGACGTCGTATTCGTCGCTGCCGTACTCGTCACGGATATTGTTGACCTCGGACTCGAAGCTGATCAGCACGTCGCCGATGCCACGTTCGATGAAGCTGGTGGTGGCGCCGCGACCGCCGGTGTCGAAGACCTTCACATTGCCGAGGAAGTCGCTCATGAACTCGCGCACCTGGTCCTCGTCGCCATCGAAGTTGCGCTCGGCGGCACCCCAGGCGGCCAGGTAGGTATAGCGGCCGTTACCGGACGTCTTGGGGTTGGGGAACACCAGTTCGACGCCCTCGGCGGCCAGGTCTTCCCAGCTCTCGATGCCCTGGGGGTTGCCCTTGCGCACCAGGAAGGCGGTGGTGGAGTAGTAGGGCGAGGCATTGTTGGGCAACTGGCTCTGCCAGTCTTCCGCGACCAGGCCGGCATCGGCCAGTACCTGGACGTCTGTGACCTGGTTGTAGGTCACCACGTCGGCCTTCAGGCCCTGCAGGATGGCGCGGGCCTGGGCGGAAGAGCCGCCGTGGGACTGCTTGATGGTCAGCTCACCGTCATTCTCTGCCTGCCAGTGCTGCTGAAACGCCGGGTTGATGGCGGCGAACAGCTCGCGGGCGATGTCATAGGACGAGTTGAGCAGCTCCTTGTCCTCGGCCATTACCGGCGAGGCCATGGCACCGCCGAGGCCGGCGGCCAGGGACAGGGACAGGGCGGTACGGCGAAGGATCGGGGGCAGCTTCATGTCGGGGTTCCTTGACGTCGGGGGTGGGCCGGGGAAATCGGCGGATCGCAACGAAGGCTAAGGCTAATTTTAAGGAATTACAATCCTGTTTGTTAAAACTGTTTGGAATATAAGATGTCGCAACGCGCATACTATAGACGACTGCAACCGGACGAATCGGCAGAAGACGTGGAGGAAGATCGCTGATGCGGGCGGGACCAACTGCTAGAATGCCGCTTTTCGTCGAGCCCTTGTGGCCTCCACCATGACTCTCTCCTCGGATGACTCCATGAACGACTTCCTGATCGCGCCTTCGATCCTGTCCGCTGACTTCGCCCGCCTGGGAGAAGAGGTCGACAACGTGCTGGCATCGGGTGCCGATATCGTCCACTTCGACGTGATGGACAATCACTACGTGCCTAACCTGACCATCGGGCCGATGGTCTGTGAGGCGCTGCGCAAGCATGGCGTCACCGCGCCCATCGACGCCCACCTGATGGTCAAGCCGGTGGATCGACTGATCGGTGACTTCATCGATGCCGGTGCCAGCTACATCACCTTCCACCCCGAGGCCTCCGAACATATCGATCGCTCGCTGCAGCTGATTCGTGACGGCGGCTGCAAGGCCGGGCTGGTGTTCAACCCGGCGACGCCACTGTCCTACCTGGACTACGTGATGGACAAGGTCGACATGGTGCTGCTGATGAGCGTCAATCCGGGCTTCGGCGGTCAGTCGTTCATCCCGGCGACGCTCGACAAGCTGCGCCAGGCGCGTGCGCGCATCGACGCCAGCGGACGGGACATTCGTCTGCAGGTGGATGGTGGCGTGAAGGTAGACAATATCGCCGAGATCGCGCGCGCCGGGGCGGACACCTTCGTCGCGGGCTCCGCGGTGTTCGGCGCGCGTCGCGACGAGGACCCCCACGGCTACGACAGCATCATCGCCGACTTTCGCTCGCGCCTGGCCTCTACGCGGTGATTGGCGATTCGGACTATGCTGGCTCAGGCAAGCCGGGCTTAGTCGAGCCTGTCTCAGATGAGCCTGTCTCAGATGAGCCTGTCTCAGATGAGCCTGTCTCAGATGAGCCTGTCTCAGATGAGCCTGTCTCAGGCGAGCCAGTACCCGAGCTGCCGGCGGCGGCAACGACGACGTGGTACCTGTATATCGTCGAGACGGCGGCCGGGGCGCTTTATACCGGCATTACCACCGATGTCGCCAGACGTGTCGAGCAACACCGCAGCGGCAAGGGCGCCAAGGCGCTGCGTGGCAAGGGCCCGCTGACGCTTCGCCATCAGGAGCCGGTCGGCACGCGAGGTGACGCCAGCCGGCTGGAAATCGCCGTCAAGCGCATGTCGGTGCGTCGCAAGCGCCAGTGGCTGGCAGCGCGCATCAGCACTGACGAAGCGAGGGCGGTGGTCGAGCAGGATCGTACTTCGATAACGAAAACGACATACAAGGAGAGGTAGATGGAGTTCCTGCAAAAGCTGGACGTGGAGGCCCTGATCGAGTTTGCCTCGACCACCGGGCTGCAGTTTCTGATCAATCTGGTCGCCGCGGCGGCGATCTTCATCATCGGTCGCTGGGTGGCCAAGGCGGTACACCGGGTGGTGGTCAAGGGCATGCAGCGTGCCGACGTCGAACCCCTGCTGGTCAAGTTCCTCGGCAACATCCTGTATGCCTTGCTGCTGACCTTCGTGATCCTGGCCGCCATCAGCCGGATCGGTATCCAGACCGCCTCGTTGATCGCGGTGATCGGTGCCGCCGGTCTGGCGGTGGGTCTGGCCCTGCAGGGGTCGCTTGCCAACTTCGCCGCCGGGGTCATGGTCATCATCTTCCGCCCCTACCGGATCGGCGACTACGTGGAGGCAGGTGGGGTCAGCGGCACCGTCGAGGATGTGCAGATCATCAGCACCGAGCTGAGCACGCCGGACAATCGCAAGATCATCGTGCCCAACGGCCAGATGATGAGCGGTGCCGTGGTCAACTATTCTGCCCACGCCACTCGTCGGGTCGATCTGACGGTGGGGGTCGGCTATGACGACGACATCGATACCGTGCGTCGGGTGCTGGAGAGCGTGGTCGCCGACGACCCTCGCGTGCTCAGCGAACCGGCGCCGAATATCCGCATGAATGCCATGGGCGACTCCTCCATCACATGGATCGTGCGGCCCTGGGTGCAGGCATCCGACTACTGGGACGTCTACTGGGAGATGACCGAGGAGATCAAGCGTCGCTTCGATCGCGAAGGTATCAGCATTCCCTTTCCCCAGCGCGACGTGCATCTCTATCACCACGCCAAGGACGAGCCCCAGGCCAACGCCTGAGCAGGATGTGGTGCTGTCGATGACGACAAACGAGAGAAGCTGCCCTGGGGCAGCTTCTCTTGCTGTGAACGTGCGTGCGATGTCTGCCAGGGGAGTGCGGGCAGGGACTAGGCTCTGTCCGAAAAGTCGACGAGTGCAGGCACTTTTCAGACGAGCCCTAGTGCAGCTTTAGCCTGGGCTTGAGGAAGCGGTTAAGCCCATCGACCACCACCATCATCGCGGTCTTGACCGTGCCGTGGATGGCGCGCTGGTGCATGCGGTAGAGCGAGGCGTAGAAGAAGCGCGCCAGGTTACCCTCGATGAACAGGCTACGGGCCGAGGCGGCGCGCATCAGGCTGCCGATGGCGTCGAAGTGGGCCAGCGAAATCAGCGAGCCTCGGTCGCGGAAGACAAATTCCTTGAGCGGCTTGCCGTCGACCACGGCACACAGGTTACGGTAGAGCACGCCGGCCTGCTGGTGGGCGGCCTGGGCCCTGGGCGGCACCACCGTGCCGTCTTCCTGGGGGCAGCTGGCGCAGTCGCCGAAGGCGAAGATGTGCGGGTCATCGATGCTCTGCATGGTGGCGGCCACCTTGACCCTGTTGTTGCGCTCCACCTCCAGCCCCAGTTCTGCCAGGAAGGCCGGAGCCTTGATGCCGGCGGCCCACACCCCCAGGTCGATTTCGATGGCGTCATCGTCGGTGGTGTGGATGGCGCGCTCGTCGACCATGGTCACCCGGGTGTCCACATGGACCTTGACCCCCAGGTTCTCGAGTTCCTTGTGCACCGCGCCGCTGATGCGGTCCGGCAGCGCCGGCAGCACCTTGGGCGCGGCCTCGATCAGGTGGACCCGCAGGTGCTCGCGGCCCAGCGCGGTAAAGCCGTAGCTCTTGAGCATGCGCGAGGCGTCGTGCAACTCGGCGGCCAGTTCGACGCCGGTGGCCCCGGCCCCGATGATGCCCACGGTAATGCAGGGATCCTGATCCTCGAGCCGGGTGCTGTAGCGCATGAAGGTATTGAGCAGTGCCTGTCGAAAGCCTTCGGCCTGGGCAGGACTGTCGAGGAAGTGGCAGTGGTCCGCCACGCCTTTCGTGCCGAAGTCGTTGCTGACGCTGCCGACCGCCAGTACCAGGTGATCGTAGTCGAGACGCCGCGCCGGCAGGATCTCGTTGCCCTCGTCATCGACGATGGGGGCCAGGGTCAGTTGGCGGGACTCACGATCCAGATCGCACAGGGTGCCGCGCTGGAAGCGGTAGCCATTGGCCGCCGAGTGGGCCTGATAGGAAATCTCGTCGAGGCCCGAGTCGAGGACGCCGGTGGCGACCTCATGCAACAGCGGTTTCCAGATGTGGGTCGAATTGCGATCGACCAGCACGATGTCGGCCTTGTCCTTCTTGCCGAGCCGTCGTCCCAGGCGCGTGACCAGCTCAAGGCCGCCGGCGCCGCCGCCGACAACCACGATGGTGGGTTTGCTCATGATGAGCTCCAGAAAAAAGGTGGAGCGCCATCATAGACAGATAAGTGCTTGGCTGACCACGGCGCTTGCGCCAGAATGTGCGCCGCGCATAGATATTCCAATTTCGGCATAGTCGAGGAGACGGCCTATGGGTGACGCCCTGGAGGGGGTGCTGTTGGTGGCCTTCGATCTGGATGGCACCCTGATCGATTCGGTCCCGGACCTGGCAGCGGCGGTGGATTCCGCCTTGATCGACGTCGAACTGGCGCCGGCAGGCGAAGCCAGGGTGCGCGACTGGGTCGGCAATGGTGCCTGGGTGCTGCTGGAACGTGCCCTGACCGATGCACTGGGCGAGGCCCCCAGCGAGGTGCTGTTGAAGACCGCCCACGAGCGCTTCCTCGAGCACTACCATCGCCGTCCCTGCGACAGGACGAGGCTCTATCCGGGGGTGACGGAGACCTTGAAGCGGCTGTTCGGGCGGGGTCTGATCCTGTGTCTGGTCACCAACAAGCCCGAGGCCTTCATCCACCCGATCCTCGAGCATCTGGGTATCGATGGCTTCTTTTCCGCCTGCCTCGGTGGCGACACCCTGCCTCGTCGCAAGCCTGACCCCATGCCGCTGCGACACCTGTCCCAGCAGTTCGACGTCTGTCCCTCGTACTGTCTTATGGTGGGCGACTCCCGTCACGATGTCGCGGCGGGCAAGGCCGCCGGTTTCCGTACCGTGGCGGTGCCTTACGGCTACAATCACGGTGAACCGATCAGCCTGAGCGAGCCGGATCTGGTGGTTGAATCGCTGGAACAACTCGTTTAGGGTTTTTTGGCATGACACTATCGTTAGCGTCATGCCGATAAATCCTCGCTATTGCAGGCCTTGCCAGGCGCCCGTCACAGGGAATCCCGTCGTGTGGAATCCGCGAGCGCGGCGCACGGGTCTCGCGGTAGCGGTCTGTCACTCGTTGGCTTCATTCATTCGTTTCGCTGGTGGACTGCCCATGGCCCAGCCTTGCTTCTCCTCGATGTCCTGTCCGCATCTGTCTGCGTCGCTGCCTACGACGTCCTGCGGTTGGCGATGGTGACCGTTTCTCCGTTCTTGTCGTTGTCACTTTCGTCTCTTGAATTGAGGATCTGGGCATGATGACCCCCGAGCGTTTCGATGAGCTGGCCCAGGCCGGCTACAACCGTATTCCCATCACCCGCGAGATGATGGCCGACCTGGACACGCCGCTGTCCACCTATCTGAAACTGGCCGATCAACCCTGGACCTTTCTGCTCGAGTCGGTGACCGGCGGCGAGAAGTGGGGGCGTTACTCGATCATCGGTCTGCCCTGTCGCGAACGCATCGAGGTGCGGGGCTATCAGGTTCAGCATATTGTCGATGGTGACGTGACCGGCGCCACCGAAGTGGAAGATCCGCTGGCCTGGATCGAGGAGTTCCAGCGTCGCTTCAAGGTGCCGGTGCTCGACAACCAGCCGATCTTCGACGGCGGACTGGTGGGCTACTTCGGCTACGACACCATCCGCTATATCGAGCCGCGCCTGGCCGGTGTGGAGAAGGACGACCCCATCGGGGTGCCGGACATCCTGTTGATGGTGTGCGATGAGCTGGTGGTGTTCGACAACCTTTATGGGCGTCTGACCCTGTGGACCCACGCCGATCCTTCCACGCCCTCGGCCTTCAGCGCCGCCCAGGCCCGGCTGAGCGCCCTGGAAGACGCCCTGCGCAGCCCGCTGTCGGTGGCCTCGCGAGTGCCCGGTGACGCGCGCCCGGCGGTGGAGGAGGGACACTTCACCTCCGGCTTCACCGAAGAGGGCTTCAAGTCGGCGGTGGAAAGGATCAAGGAGTACGTGCTGGCGGGCGACGTGATGCAGTGCGTGCCGTCCCAGCGCATGTCGATCGAGTTCCAGGCCGAGCCGCTGGACCTGTATCGGGCTCTTCGCAGCCTCAATCCGTCGCCCTACATGTTCTTCTTCAACCTTGACGACCACCATGTGGTGGGTGCCTCGCCGGAGATCCTGACCCGCCTGGAGGATGGCATGGTGACGGTGCGTCCGATCGCCGGCACCCGGGTGCGCGGCAAGACCGAGGCCGAGGACAAGGCGCTGGAGGAGGACCTGCTGGCCGACCCCAAGGAGGTCGCCGAGCACCTGATGCTGATCGACCTGGGCCGCAACGACGTCGGCCGCATCTCCGAGACCGGCAGCGTCGAGGTGACCGATCAGATGGCCATCGAGCGCTACTCCCACGTCATGCACATCGTCTCCAACGTCACCGGCAAGCTGAAGCCGGGCTACAGCGCCATGGACGTGCTGCGCGCCACCTTCCCGGCGGGCACCCTGTCCGGAGCGCCCAAGATCCGCGCGATGGAGATCATCGACGAGGTCGAACCGGTCAAGCGCGGCGTCTACTCCGGGGCCGTCGGCTACCTGTCCTGGCATGGCAACATGGACACCGCCATCGCCATCCGCACCGCGGTGATCAAGGACGGTCAGCTGCACGTCCAGTGTGGCGCCGGCGTGGTGGCGGACTCGGTGCCCCAGTCCGAGTGGGACGAGACCCTGAACAAGGGGCGTGCGCTGTTTCGTGCCGTGGCCATGGCCGAGCAGGGACTGCGCTGAGTTCGGCCTGACATCCGCTTGACAGCCATGACCACGACACACACTATAAGCCCATGATGAATATGACCTCCGCACCGTCCCGTGATCGCCAGCAGTGGTGGCGCCCCTTCGACTGAAGCGGGCGGAGGAACCCTGAGCGCCGGGGTGTCGCGGACCACGGTCTGGACAACGACGGTCAGGACAGCGAAAGTGCCGCCCGCGAGGCGGCATTTTTGTGTGTCGGTCGTCTCGCTGGGTGAAGCCCAATATTGAATCCTGGAGCCACCATGATCTTGATGCTCGATAACTACGACAGCTTCACCTACAACATCGTCCAGTACCTAGGCGAACTGGGCGCCGAGGTGGTGACCCGACGCAACGACACCATCAGCCTCGACGAGATCGAGGCCATGGCGCCCAGCCACATCGTGGTGTCGCCGGGCCCCTGTACGCCCAACGAGGCCGGCATCTCGCTGGAGCTGATTCGCCACTTCGCCGGCAAGCTGCCGCTGCTCGGTGTGTGCCTCGGCCACCAGGCCATCGGCCAGGTGTTCGGCGGCAAGGTGGTCCGTGCGCCCCAGGTCATGCACGGCAAGACCTCCGACATTCGCCATGCCGGACAGGGCGTGTTCAAGGGCCTCGATGATCCGCTCTCGGTGACCCGCTACCATTCGCTGGTGGTGGAGCGCGAGAGTCTGCCGGAGTGTCTCGAGATCACCGCCTGGACCGATGACGACGACGTCACCCCCGGCCTGATCATGGGCCTGCGCCACAAGGAGCTGCCCATCGAAGGGGTGCAGTTCCACCCGGAATCGATCCTGTCGCGACAGGGACACGAGATGCTGGCCAATTTCCTCGAGCGCCACTGACTACCATCAGGAGACTTGCATGCAGATGACCAATGCCATCGCGGCGGTGATGCGCCGGGAGAACCTGGGCCGAGAGCAGGCCTATGCGGTGATGCGCACCATCATGACCGGCGAGGCCAGTGACGCCCAGGTCGCCGCCTTTCTGATGGGGATGGCGATGAAGGGCGAGACCGCCGAGGAAATCAGTGGCTGCGCCCAGGTGATGCGCGACCTGATGACGCCGGTAACGCTGTCCTGCGACAACGTCGTGGATATCGTCGGCACCGGTGGGGACGGCGCCAACCTGTTTAACGTATCCACCGCCTCGAGCTTTGTCGCCGCCGCCGCCGGCGCCCATGTGGCCAAGCACGGCAACAGAGGGGTGTCGTCGTCCTCGGGCAGCGCCGATCTGTTCCAGGTGGCCGGCATCGGCCTGGATCTGGACGCCGAACAGGTAGGCCGCTGCATCGAGGAGGTCGGCGTCGGCTTCATGTTCGCGCCCAACCACCACCCGGCCATGCGTCACGCCATCGGTCCGCGCCGCGAGATGGGCGTGCGCACCCTGTTCAATATTCTGGGGCCGTTGACCAACCCTGCCAGTGCGCCCAATCAGCTGCTCGGCGTCTACCACGCCGACCTGCTGGAGTTGATGGTGGAAGTGCTGCGTCAGCTCGGCAGTCGGCATGTGCTGGTGGCCCACGCCGAAGACGGCCTGGACGAAATCTCGCTGGCGGCGCCGACCCGCATCGCCGAACTCAAGGATGGCGAGATCCACCGCTATACCCTGACCCCCGAGGATGTCGGTATCGAGCGTCAGTCGCTCGCTCCGCTCAAGGTCAAGACCGCCGAAGACAGCCTGCGCCTGGTCGAGAAGGCGCTTTCCGGCGAGGGGCCTGCGGCGGATATCGTCGCCCTCAACGCCGGGGCCGCCCTCTACGCCGCCGACGTGGCCGATTCCCTCAAGGAAGGCGTGCTGATGGCCCAGGACGCCCAGGGAACCAGGCTGGCGCTGGAAAAGATGAAGGAACTGGCCCACTTTACCCGGGTGTTCGCTCAGTAGGACCTTTCTGAAAAGAGCCCGACGGGCCGCAAGGAGAATCACAACATGGCCAATGCCACCCCGACGATCCTCGAGCGAATCCTCGAGCGCAAGGACGAGGAGGTCGCCAGCCGACGCCGCCAGGTCAGCGAACAGGCGCTGCTCGCGCGTGCCCGAGAGCAGGATGCACCGCGCGGTTTCGTCATCTCGCTGGCCGAGCGGATCCGCGACGGCGACGCCGCGGTGATCGCCGAGGTCAAGAAGGCGTCACCCTCGAAGGGGCTGATCCGTGAGGACTTTCGCCCGGCCGACATCGCCGCTCAGTACGCCCGGGGTGGGGCGGCCTGCCTCTCGGTGCTGACCGACGCTGACTTCTTCCAGGGCCATGAGGACTACCTGATTGCCGCCCGCGAGGCGTGCAGCCTGCCGGTGATCCGCAAGGACTTCATCGTCCACGGCTACCAGGTCAGCGAGGCGCGGGCCATCGGCGCCGACTGCATCCTGCTGATCGTCGCCGCCCTGGAGGACGCCCAGATGCGCGACCTGCACCAGCAGGCTGGCGAGCTTGGCATGGACGTGCTGGTGGAGGTCCACGACGCCCAGGAACTGGAGCGGGCGCTGGCGCTCGATCTGGATCTGGTCGGGATCAACAACCGCGACCTGCATACCTTCAATACCCGACTCGAGACCACCCTGGAACTGCTGCCGCGGATTCCGCCCGAGGTCACGGTGATCACCGAGTCCGGCATCCACAGCCGAGACGATGTGCTGCGCATGCGCGAGAACGACGTCCACGGCTTCCTGGTGGGCGAGGCCTTCATGCGCGAAGAAGATCCGGGCGAGGCCCTGCGGCGACTGTTCTTCTAAGTCCTGTACTCGCCTGAAGACACCTCGGGCCGGTCATCGACCGGCCCGAGGTGTTTTTATTTCCGACTACTTTGCCGGTCTGGCATGACGAGGCGGATCACATGATCGCCCTTGCGTGGTGTCAGCGGCGCGTCGGCGGTGGCGATGCGCGGCCGCCCTGAAGTGCCGACACAGATCAGCGGCGCCGAGTCGGTGTCGCCGGGGAAAGCCCCCTGACGTCTCGCGCTGGCGACGTCCTTGGCCTGGAGGGGCGCTTGCCGGGTGTCTGTGCTGTGGACGTGACCTGGGCGTCTTTCTCCCCTTTCTCCCCTTTCTCCACTTGCACGCTTGTCGCCGCTCGCGCGCAGCAGCGCCCGTGAGCGGGGTGCTTCGTCGAGCCTTTCGACCTCGAAGCGAGCCCCACGCTCCACCAGGCTCGAGAGCTGGGCAAAGGTCATCTCGCGGCCGAACAGGTAGGGAACATGCTCGATGGCGGTGGCGTGCTGGCGCCGGGCCTGGCGCCCCAGGTTGACCGCCAGGCGGAATACCTGGCCCTGGCCCAGCAGATGCTCGAAGTGCAGCGCGGCCAGATCATTGAGCTCTCGGTAGGGCGACAGCGGCATCAGGTAGCCGATACCGCTCAGCTCCATATGCTGGGCGGCGTGTTCGGACAGCGGGTCACCGTAGTAGGCCGAGAGCCCCTCGGCGCGGGCGGCCTGCACCGCGTCCCAGCTCGAGTCGGTCAGCAGCACGCCGAGCCGGGCCTGGCGCAGACAGTGGGCCATCTGCCGGGCCGCCGGGTTGGCGCCGATGATCAGCACGCCGTGGGCCGAGGGACGGCGCACCTTCAGCCAGTCGCCCAGCGGACGGGCCAGCAGACTCTGGGATACGACTGTGGCGATGATCACCAGAAAGGTCACCGGCACCAGGCGGTCGGCGCCGGGCACACCGATCTCTTCCAGCCGCAGCGCGAACAGCGAGGCCACCGCGGCGGCGACGATGCCGCGGGGCGAGATGAACGCCAGCAGACTCTTCTCGCGCCAGTCCAGGCCGCTGCCCAGGGTGCACAGCCACACCGCCAGCGGACGCACCAGCAGCAACAGCACCGCCAGAAAGGCCCAGGCCGGCCAGCCCAGCAGTGCCAGTTGCTCGACCGTCAGACGTGCCGCCAGCAGGATGAACAGACCCGAGATCAGAAGGATCGACAGGGTCTCCTTGAACTCGATGATCGGTCGGGTGGGCACGCCACGCATATTGGCGAGCCAGGCGCCCATTACCGTCACCGTCAACAGGCCGGACTCGTGAAACAGGGTGTTGGACAGGGTGAACAGACCGAGCATGGTCATCAGGGTGCCGAAGCTGTGCAGCCGTTGCGGCAGCAGGTGCTGGCGCAGTACCTGGCCCCATAGATAGCCGCCGGCGACGCCGAAGCCGAAGCCGATCAACGCGGTCTGGGCGAACAGCATCAGGGTATGCGGCAGTGCCTGGGTGCCGGAGCCCAGGGCGACGAATTCGTAGACCAGCACCGCGCCGATGGCGCCCACCGGGTCGATCAGGATGCCCTCCCAGCGCAGGATCTGGGTCAGGTGCTCGCGGGCCCGCAGGGTCTGCAGCAGCGGCAGGATCACCGTCGGGCCGGTGACCACCAGCAGCGCCCCCAGCAGGCTCGCCATCTCCCAGCTCAGGCCCAGCAGCCAGCGGGCGGCCAGCGCTCCGCACAGAGCGGTGATCAGGGCTCCCCAGGTGACCAGGCGGCGCACCGTGCGGCCATGCCCTCCCAGCTCGCGAAAGTTCAGGGTGAGGCTACCCTCGAACAGGATCACCGCCACTGCCAGCGACACCAGCGGGAACAGCAGCTCGCCGAACAGGGCGTCGGGGTCGAGCAGGCCGGTCACCGGGCCTGCGGCAATGCCGGCGATCAACAGCGTCAGGATGGCGGGGACCTTGAGGCGCCAGGCTAGCCACTGTGAGCCCAGCGCCAGCAGGCCAACGGCCGCCAGGGTGAGTCCGGCATGCTCCATGGTCGGTCGACTCCGAAACGGGAAAAGCCGCGCAGCGTACTGACGCGGCGTCGATCATGCAAACCATCGCCATCATAGGCGTCAACGATGGTCTGACTCAGCTCGCCCGACGAAGTGCGCCGAGCAGCGCCTGTAGCGGATGCGGCAGCTGGCTGTCGGAGAAACGTCGGGCCTGGCTGCGACAGGAGTAGCCTGTGGCCAGCAGGCGACCGCTGTCGCCGTGCTCCTGCACCACCGGTTCCCAGGACTGGGCGTAGATGGTGCGCGAGGTCGTAAGGTTGCGTGCCTCGTGGCCGTAGGTGCCGGACATGCCGCAGCAGCCCGAGGGCAGGGGCGCCAGGCGCAGCCCGAAACGTTCGAACAATTGCTGCCAGGCCTTGGGGCTGCCCGGCGCCTGGGTCTTCTCGGTGCAGTGGGACAGCAGCTGGAAGGGGGCTTCCTCGCTCAGGTCGAGTCCCGAGGGCACCAGCGAGGCGCCCAGACTCAAAAGCCACTCCTGCAGCATCAGCACCTCAGGCACCGCCTGCTCACCCAGTGCCTTCACGTACTCCTGGCGATAGGTCAGGGTCATCGCCGGGTCGATGCCCACCAGCGGCACGCCGCTGGCGGCCAGGGTGGAGAGCTCTCGGGCACGCTTGCGGGCGGTGCGCTCGAAGGCGCCGAGAAAGCCCTGGACGTTGAGCGGCTTGCCGTTGGGCTTGTAGGGCGCGACGAAGACGCGGATATCGAGGCGCGACAGCAGCTCCACCACGTCGGCGACCAGTCTGGCTTCGAAGTGGCTGGTGAAGGCGTCCTGCACCAGGATCACGCTGCGCGCCTTCTGGCGCTCGCTGAGGCGTCCCAGCGTCAGCGGAGTGGCCTCGGCCACGCCCCAGGCCTTGAGCTGCTTCTTGAGCCGGGCGCGTGACAGCCTGGGGCTGTCGACCATGCCGAGGCCGCGGGCCATCAGCCGGTCCACCAGGCGGTTATCGAGTGCCGCGTTGTAGGCCGGGGCCAGTGGCGCCAGCGCCGGCAGCAGGAATTCGAGCCCGCCGATCAGGTAGTCGCGCAGCGGTCGCAGGTAGCGTCCGTGGTAGACCTCGAGGAACTGGGAGCGGAAGGCCGGGACATTGACCTTGATCGGGCACTGGCCGGCGCAGGACTTGCACGCCAGGCAGCCGGCCATGGCGTCGTAGACCTCGTGGGAAAAGTCGTCCTTGCCGCGCAGGCTGTTGAGCGCGCGGCGGGGCAGGTGGGCGAGCCAGCCGAGCGCGGTCTCATCCTTCTTGCGCTGTGACTCCTCGACCACGTCGATGCCGGCCTTCCCCTGCAGGCGCAGCCATTCGCGCATCAGGCTGGCGCGGCCCTTGGGCGAGTGCACACGATCCCGGGTGGCCTTCCACGACGGGCACATGGCGTCGTCGGGATCATAGTTGTAGCAGGCGCCGTTGCCGTTGCAGTAGACGGCGTCGGCGTGGGCCTGCCACACCCGCTCGTCGATCTGACGATCGAAATCGCCGCGCATGGGTACCGCGTCGATGGCCAGCAGGCCGGGGTCGCTGAGGCTGGCGCCGGGCTCGGGCTGGCTGTTGGCCGCTTCGTCGGTCTCCACCAGCGGCGTCGCGATCTTGCCGGGATTGAGCTGGTTGTGCGGGTCGAAGGCACCCTTGAGGCGTCGCAGGCTGGGGTAGAGCTCACCGAAGAAGGCCGGGGCATACTCCGAGCGCACGCCCTTGCCGTGCTCCCCCCACAGCAGGCCGTGGTAGCGCTGGGTCAGCGCCGCCACCTCATCGGAGATTTCGCGGATCATCGCCTGCTGGCGCGGGTCCTTCATGTCCAGTGCCGGGCGCACATGCAACACTCCGGCGTCGACGTGGCCGAACATGCCGTACTCGAGCCCTCGGGCATCGAGCAGGGCGCGGAACTCGGCGATGTAGTCGGCCAGGTGCTCTGGGGGGACCGCGGTATCCTCGACGAAGGGCAGCGGGCGCTTCTCGCCCTTGACGTTGCCGAGCAGGCCCACCGAGCGCTTGCGCATGGCGTAGACCCGACCGATGGCGTCACGGCCGATGGCCTGGGTGAAGCCCAGGCGGGTGACGCTGGTGTCGCTTTCGAGTCCCCGGCAGAAGGCGTCGACCCGGGCCTCGAGGCGCTCGGGGTCGTCGTCGTTGAACTCCACCAGGTTGATGCCTTCGATGGCCGGGCCGTCATCCACCGGGAAGAACTCGGCCACCGAGTCCCACACGAAGTCCTCCATGGCGAGCTTCAACACCTTGTCGTCCACGGTCTCGATGGAGGTGGGGCGAAGCGCCTGCGGCTTTTCTGGTGACGAGCCGCCGGCCATCAGCGCCTTGGCGTCGGCGAGGGCCGCCATGAAGCTCGGGTAGCGCACATTGACCAGGATCGAGTGGCGCGGGATCGGCAGCACGTTGAGCACCGCCTCGTTGGTCAGCGCCAGCGAGCCCTCGGCGCCGCACAGCACGCTGTTGAGGTTGAAGCGGCCGTCGTCGTCGCGAAGGTGGGCCAGGTCATAGCCGGTCAGGCAGCGGTTGAGCGGCGGGAAGATCGCCTCGATGCGCTCGCGCTCCTGCTCGATGATCTTGCGGGCGGCGCGATAGGCGCGGCCCCGGGCCGAGTCCTCGGCGCACAGGGTCTCGAGTTCGTCCTCGTCGACCGCGGCGCTGATCAGGCGCTCGCCGCCGATCAGTACGCTGTCGAGCTCGAGCACATGGTGGCGGGTCTTGCCGTATTCGCAGCTGCCCTGGCCGCTGGCGTCGGTGGCGATCATGCCGCCGATGGTCGCCCGGTTGGAGGTGGACAATTCCGGTGCGAAGAACAGCCCATGGGGCCTCAAGGCGGCGTTGAGCTGGTCCTTGACCACCCCGGCCTGGACCCGCACCCGGCGGTTGTCGACGTCGATCTCGAGGATCTGGTTCATGTGCCGGGACACGTCCACCACCAGGCCGTCGCTCAGCGACTGGCCGTTGGTGCCGGTGCCGCCACCACGTGGTGTCAGGGCCAACTTGCGGAAGGTTTCCCGCCCGGCGAGCCGGCCGAGCAGCTCGAGGTCGCCTGCATGACGCGGAAACACCGCCGCCTGGGGCAGACGCTGGTAAAGCGAGTTGTCGGTGGCCAGCACCGTGCGGCTGGCGTAGTCCGGGGCGATTTCGCCCTCGAAACCTTCCGCCTTCAGGGCCTTGAGAAAGTCGACGTAGTGCTGGTCCAGTGGGGTCGCGGCATCAGCTAGGGGCAGTGGTGCGATCATGGTCTCGGTCGATACAGGCCCCGCGGCGGCGCGGCTGGCGCTATCGACAGGGCAGGAGAATGGGAGGGCGTCCACTTTACCGCGTCTCGGGGGGTAGGTGCATCCCGATCGCGAGAGAAGCCGGCGCTCGCCCCCGGTCGATGGCGCCGCCTCTCGCTTTTGCCTACAATGTGTCGCCTGCGCGGAGGGTGGTCCCAGGGCACACCAGCGGGGCGCTTTTCGGCTGTCCTCACGGTGGGGCCCGAGAGCAGCGTCCGACGCTGGCGATGGTGACGCACGCCCCCAGGTGACGCCTTCCGCATCCGACATGTTCTTTTCACTCAGGCGACGGACCAGACTCCATGCTCGATCCGAAACTGCTGCGCGGCGACCTCGATACGCTCGCCCAACGACTGGCCACCCGCGGTTACTCTCTCGACAGCGAGGCGCTTGGCTCGCTGGAATCCCGCCGTCGCGAGCTGCAGACCGAGACCGAGCGTTTGCAGAACGAGCGCAACACTCGCTCCAAGGCGATCGGCAAGGCCAAGGCCGCCGGCGAGGATATCCAGCCGCTGCTCGACGAGGTCAGTGACCTGGGCGAGCGCCTGGACGCCGCCAAGGTGGCGCTGGCCGAGGTGCAGGGCCAGTGGGAAGACATCGCTGCGGGGATCCCCAACCTGCCCCACGCCAGCGTGCCCGAAGGCGCAAGCGAAGACGACAACGTCGAGGTGTCGCGCTGGGGCAACCCCGGCGAGTACGCCTTCGAGGTCAGGGATCACGTTGATCTGGGAGCCAAGAAGGGCGATCTGGACTTCGAGGTTGCCGCCAAGCTGACCGGCGCCCGCTTCGCCGTGATGCGCGGGCCGATCGCCCGTCTGCACCGCGCCCTGACCCAGTTCATGCTCGACAAGCAGACCCTGGAGCACGGCTACGAAGAGTGCTATGTGCCCTACATGGTCAACCGTGACTCGCTCTACGGCACCGGCCAGTTGCCCAAGTTCGGCGAGGACCTGTTCAAGCTCGATGACGAGCGCGAATTCCACCTGATCCCGACTGCCGAGGTGCCGCTGACCAACCTGCTGCGTGGCGAGATCGTCGACGCTGGCGCCTTGCCGCTGAAGCTGACCGCCCATACTCCCTGCTTTCGCAGCGAGGCAGGTTCCCACGGTCGCGACACCCGCGGCATGATCCGCCAGCACCAGTTCGACAAGGTCGAGATGGTCCAGCTGGTCGATCCGGCCAAGAGCTACGAGGCGCTGGAGGAAATGCGCGGCCACGCCGAGGCGATCCTTCAGGCGCTCGAGCTGCCTTACCGGGTGGTGACCCTGTGCACTGGCGACATGGGCTTCTCCGCCGCCAAGACCTACGATCTCGAGGTCTGGCTGCCGAGCCAGGACACCTACCGTGAGATCTCCTCGGTGTCCAACTGCGAGGACTTCCAGGCACGCCGCCTGCAGGCGCGCTTCCGCGCCAAGGGTGAAAAGAAGCCGCAGCTTCTGCACACCCTCAACGGCTCCGGCCTGGCGGTGGGCCGCTGCCTGATCGCGGTGATGGAAAACCACCAGAACGAGGACGGCTCCATCACCGTTCCCGAGGTGCTGCGTCCCTATATGGGCGGGGTCGAGCGCATCAACGTCTGATCCGCCCTCGAGAGGGGCAGGCGCGCTTGCCCTTGATTCAGCAAAAGCCCCGGTGGTCGAGACCACCGGGGCTTTTGCGTCACGGGCTTTTTACGTCACGGGCTTAGGCGATATGGCACCGGACCCCGGCCGCTTTCCGTTGGGCGGGTGCGACTCGTTGGCCACCGATGCCATGGCCGTCGGGCTGACGTCGCCGTTATCGTCATTGCGGCGCAGCCGGGACCTGCTGGCGATCCTGATCGATATCCGCGGTTGCCTCGGCCAGCCCCCAGCGGACCTGGACACCGGCGTCGATGGTGAGGCTGCCGGGGCTGTAGTCGGCGTTGCCGCCGCTTTCGGCCATGTCGGCGCGCATCGCCATCATGCGTGGCTGAAACACCGGGGCGTTGGTCTCGCTGACATGGATCACCTCACCGAGCTCCACTCCCAGGGCGTCCGCCATCAGTTCGGCCTTGGCCCTGGCGCGCACGAGAGCCTGGGTCAGAGCGCGGTCGCTGGCCGCGTCGCGGTCGGCAAGATCGTAGCTGACGCCGTCCAGTGCATTGACGCCGGCTTCGGTCAGGGCGTCGAGCAGGGTCGGAAGGCTATCGAGATCGCTGATCGCCAGGGTCACCGGACGCTCCAGGCGAGTACGTACCATGGGGATGGGGTTGTCGTTGCCCTGGCGTGTTTGATGCAGCATCTCCTGCTGTACCCGCAGCGATCCGGCGTTGATCGCCTCGCGGGAAAGACCCGCGTCTTCCAGCGCCGAGATCAGCTCGGCGGCACGATCCTCCAGGCGTTGGCGGGCCTCAGCCAGGGCCTGGCCGTGGTCACCACTGTCCTTTTCCTGGGCGATGGCCGGTGTCAGCTCCCACAGTCGGGCGTTCAAGGTCGCCTCGTCCGGAGCGACCTTGAGCTCTGACTGGGCCTGGATATCCAGATAGCGTGGCGTGGGTGACTCGGCGGCCAGGGAGGGCGTGGCGGCCAGAGAAGCCAGCGCCAGGCCGAGCCCCACTGTCGCCAGCCGGTGGAGGTGGCGCAGGCGAAGGCTCGGCATCGCCCGTGACCGGGCGGAGGGAGTGGCGAGTGACATCGGATTCTCCTTGTAACGTGGGGGATGAACGACAGGGCGAACAACAGGGGGCGCGTCGCAGACAAGTCTGACAGGTACCCGCACCGGCCAGGGCCTACTGACTGGGACGGTGTCCTCGGCGAGACGTTCCCGGATCTCAAGCGTCTCCACGATCCTTGCATGGTTGAGCCTGGGCCGGCCAATGTCGCCGGAGTGATACACGGAACATTGGCAATGTTGCGCCATGTGTCATGATTCTTTGTGCTGAAACGATTGGCGGGGCATGATGGCGCCGATAACGCCGTCGAGCCGACGGCTGGTTAACGAGAGGAGCTACCGTCCATGGAAGATGAAGTCGAGGCGCAGGAGCGCAGGCTCCCCTTGAACCTGACGCTGGCCCTGGCTGCACTGGTGGTCATCGTCGCCGGCATGCGCGCGGGGGCAGACCTGCTGGTGCCGGTGCTGCTGTCGCTGTTCATCGCGGTGGTGTGTACCGCCCCGGTGCAGTGGCTGCACGAGCGGGGGCTGGGCTTGAGACTATCGGTATGGGTCACGCTGGTGGTGATCGGCGGCATGCTGATCCTGCTGGCGCTGTTGCTGGCCAATAGTGTCGGTACCTTTGCCGAGGCCTTGCCCGGGATCGAGGAAAAGCTCTACGAATACTACCTGCGCCTGCTCGATGGACTGGCCAGCATGGGGCTTGCCATCGACACTCAGCGGCTGGCCGGGTTTCTCGACACCCAGAAGCTTGGCGAATGGCTTCCGGCACTGCTCAGCCAGCTCGGCAATCTGATGATGCAGAGTGTCGTGGTGGCGCTGCTGGTGATGTTCATGTTGTTCGAGACGCTGAACTTCCGCGACAAGATATCCCGGGCGCTGGCCAACCCCGCCCCGAGCCTCGAGCGCTTCAACGAGTTCAGCCACACCCTCAAGCGTTACCTGGCGGTCAAGACCGTGATCAGCCTGGTCACCGGGGCCCTGGTGTGGGTGGCCTGTCTGCTGGTGGGGGTCGACTTCCCGCTGCTGTGGGCGGTGCTGGCCTTTGCGCTCAACTATATCCCCAACATCGGTTCGGCCATCGCCGCGGTGCCGGCGGTGCTGCTGGTGCTGGTGTCTCCGGACGGGGGCATGGGTGATGCTCTGCTGCTGAGCCTTGCCTATCTGTCGATCAACTTCGTCATGGGCAATCTGGTCGAACCACGGGTCATGGGGCGGGCGCTGGGATTGTCCACCTTCGTCGCCTTCCTGTCGCTGGTGGTGTGGGGCTGGATCTTCGGGGTCACCGGCATGTTGCTGTCGGTGGTGCTGACGATGACGTTGAAGATCGCCCTCGACAGCCACCCCCAGACCCGCTGGATGGCCCACCTGCTGGGACCGGCCAAGGGTGGCCCGGTGGAGGACGCCAGCCGGCCACTGGCCGAGCGTGCTCGCATGAGCAAGCTGAAACGCAAGGTCGAATCGGTCCAGCGCAAGTAAACCGACCGGGCGCATAAGCCAGCGATATGGACCACCTGAACGCAAGCGAGCCAAGGACGGGGTTATGGCGCCTTCTCGGGCGGTGGGAACACCACCTCCATGCCGCGGGCGTCGAGCTGACGGATGTCCTCGGGGCTGCCGTCCTCGGCCAGGGTGACCAGACCGATGCCGGGCCCGTTCCACAGGCGTTCTCCGGCCTTGGCGCGGTCCGGGTCCCTGGGCTCCACCGCCATGGGCCGGCGCTGGGTGAACCAGTTGAGCGGCGATCGTGGCGAGTAAAGCCAGCGATTGAGCCGGTCGAAGGTATCCAGCAGGGTGTCGGGAAAGCAGTTCTTGAGACCGCTGGAGGTGATCTGCCAGATCATCGGGCCCTGGTGTCGGTGACGGATACGCACGTCGTAGACGAACGAGTAGTGCACGTCGCCGGACAGGATGACGTAGTGCCCCGGGGTCCGCGCGTGGCGGAAGATGTTGAGCATCACGCTGGCGGCGCCACGATGGGCCATCCAGTTCTCGGCATCCACCAGCAGCGGCTTGCCCGCCAGGGTGAACAATTTCTGGATGGTCTCGATCAGCTTGACCCCGAACATCGGCGCCGGAGAGACGATGACCGCCGACGGCGCGTCGATCAACTCCTGCTGAAATTCCGATAACGCCTCCCAGTCCATCAGGCCGGAAGGCCGTTCGGGCTTGCGCCCGTTGCGCCAGCGTCGGGTGCGGGTATCCAGCACCACCAGGCGTGGACTGCCCTCGACCTGAAATTCCCAGCCCTCGAAGCGAAAGAGGCGCTCGAGACAGGCATCCTGCTGATCCTTGTCGAGCCAGCCTTGGTTATCGTTGGCGTCGCTCAACAGCGCCTGGGCTTCGTCCAGCGGTGCCTTCAACCGCTCGGGGGCGTTGCCCCAGCCCTGACACAGCAGATAGGCCAGCAAGGCATTGCCGATGATGCGCTTGGAGAAGGGATGGCCGTAAGCCGTGCTTTCCCACTGCGCGGTAAGGTTCCAGTCGTCGGTGACGTCGTGGTCATCGAAGATCATCAGGCTCGGCAACTGGGCCATGACGCGGGCGGCGGCAGGCAGGGTAGCGACGAAGTCGTCGATGATCCGGGCCTGGTCGTCGTAGGTCTCTCGTCGCTCTTCTTCAAGCGCAGGAGGCTGGCACTCGATGAGGCGCCACGGCGTCGGCGACCAGACCAGCAGGTACATGGCCACCATCTCGGCGAAGGTCATCAGGTGATTGGCGGCGCTGGCCGACGTGAACACCGGCTTGCGTACGCCCCCGAAGAAGCGATCCTTGAGGGCAGCCGAGCTCTTGACGTCGGGCAGCAACTCCTCGCGTCGATAGTAGCTGAAGGGGCTTGCGTAGAGCGATTGGCTGTCGTCGATGGTTGAGCCCTCGAGGGTCTCGTCGAACAGCCCCAGGCGCTCGATCAGCGCGTGTATCGCCACCAGCAAGGGGCCGGCGACGTCATCGGCGTAGATCTGGTCGCCGGTCATCAACAGCCAGGCCGGCCACTGTTCAGGACAGTCGAGACGCTGGGCGAGCCAGCTGTCCAGATGGGCCAGGCCGTCCGGGCCATCGTAGTGAGGACGACGGCAGGAGCCATGCAGCAGGCGTCGGTGACTCGACGCCAGCACGAATGCCGGCGTCTCGTGCCCTTCATGGCACAGATGGGGCGCCAGCTCGCCGAGTGAGGTTTCGCGCTCGTCCGTCACCTTGAGGTCGTAGTCGATCCGGGTGTCCTGGGGCAGAGGCTCATCCAGCGGTGCATCGATCAGGTAGAGCAGGGCATGGCGGCCCAGTGGCACCAGCCGGTAATCGTCCTCACCAAGCGGCTGTCGGCGCGGTGACTCGCCGCTGGGTGACAGCTCGAGGGTCAAGCTGAGCGGACGGCTCGCCACCAGCCAGATGCGCAGACGTTCGGGACTCAAGCGTCGCAGGATGGGGCCGGCGAGGATAGCGGGAAGGTCGTCGGGAGACGTTCCGGTGTCGGTCATGGCGGTCCTGTGTTGGTTCGCTGTCGGTAAGCCCCGTTCCGGGGGAGACCTCGCGCATGGCGAATACATCAAGAGTATCAACGGTAAGCGGCAAGGAGGCCAGAGCGTCGGCGTATGCCTTGCCGACTGTCCCGAGGTGGCCGTTGCGCTGACTGGTCTGGTAGCGCTGGTCTTGCCCTGGCTGCGCGAGTGGTCCGGGTCAGCACCTGGCAAATGCTAGCATCAAGGATGAGGAACGCGTCTTCCCGGGAGACTCCCATGGTTCATGAACATCGAACGACCGAAAGCGCCCCAGCGGACGGCTCTGCTCACCAGCACGCTGAGCGAGACCAGCATCGGCACGATCCGCACGGCCATGACGCGCACCGCCATGGCCATGGCATCGGCCATGTGCACACCGACAGCCAGCGTCGGCTGGCCTGGGGCATCCTGCTGACCGCGTCCTTCATGGTGGCCGAGGTGATCGGAGGTGTTGTCTCCGGATCGCTGGCGCTGCTGGCCGACGCAGGCCATATGCTCACCGACAGCGCTGCCCTGATATTGGCCTGGTTTGCCGCCCGCCTCAGCAAGCGACCTGCCGACGACGCCCGCAGTTTTGGCTATGACCGGGTGCAGATCCTCGCCGCCTTCGTCAACGGCTTGACCCTGATCGCCATCGTGGTCTGGATCTCGATCGAAGCGGTCCGCCGCCTGCTGAGTCCGGTCGAGGTGCTGGGGCCTGTCATGCTGACGGTGGCGGTGGCGGGACTGCTGGTCAATATCGTGGTCTTCGTGATTCTTCACGGCGGCGATCGCGACAATCTGAATATTCGCGGTGCTGCGCTGCACGTGCTGGGCGATCTGCTCGGTTCCGTTGCGGCGATCGTTGCCTCGCTGGTGATCATGGCGACCGGATGGACGCCGATCGACCCGCTGCTGTCGGTGCTGGTGGCGCTATTGATCCTCAGGAATGCCTGGACACTGACGCGCCAGAGTGGGCACATCCTGCTGGAAGGCGTTCCGGAATCCCTGGACATCGATGCCATGAAGCGGGCCGTCGTCGAGACGGTACCGGCGGTATGCGACGTTCATCATGTTCACGCCTGGTCGCTGACACCCGGACGGCATCTGGTGTCGATGCACGTCGGCGTGCGCTCGGGAGAAGACCACCAGACAACTCTGGTGGCAGTGCGGGAGGTGCTGACCCAAGGGTTCGATATCGAGCATGTCACGATGCAACTGGAAGATGTGGGGGACTGCGTCGACCATCGCTGAGCAGCACCACTGCGTGGGGTCAGGCAGGCGCAAGGCAAGCCGATAGGGAAGAGCGGGTGGCCGCCCCCCCTGGAGGCAGGGAGGGCGAGGATGGCCGGCGACTAGAGAAGCTTGGTCTGTCGCAGACTGTGCAGGGCGCAGGGGGCATCGAAGCTGTTCGCATCCGCCAGATCCCAGAACTCACGATACAGCGGATGGTTCTTGGCGCCGCCCTCCAGCAACTCCTTGGGTGCCAGGCTGTCGATCAGGCTGATGTAGGGCAGCGCCTTGCCATTGGAGAGGCGCCTGATGATGTGTTCGGGGCCAAGTTCGCTGGGGTGATGCAGCCCCGCCGCCTCCAGCATCTCGCACAGGGCGAACTTGGTATTGGCGTGGAAGTTCTTCACCCGCACCGACTTGTCCTCGACGTCCAGGCGGTTGCCGCGGGCCTTGTCCTGGGTGGCGACCCCGCTGGGGCACTGGTCGTTGTGGCAGCTTTGGGCCTGGATGCAGCCCAGCGAGAACATGAAGCCACGGGCCATGTTGACCCAGTCGGCGCCCAGCGCCAGCGTACGGGCGATGTCGAAGGCGCTGATGATCTTGCCGCTGGCGCCGATGCGAATCTCGTCGCGCAGTCCGGCGCCGACCAGGGTGTTGTGGACCAGGATCAGGGCGTCGTTGAGCGGCATGCCGAGGCGGTTGATGAATTCCAGCGGTGCGGCGCCGGTGCCGCCCTGGCCACCGTCGACCACGATATAGTCGGGGCGGTCGCCGCATTCCAGCATGGCCTTGACCATGGCGAACCATTCCCAGGGATGGCCCAGGGCCAGCTTGATGCCCACCGGCTTGTCGCCGGAGAGGGTGCGCAGCTCCTGGATGAAGTGGATCATCTCGCAGGGGGTCGAGAAGGCGGAGTGCTTGGACGGCGAAAGTACGTCCTGGCCTTCGGGCACGCCGCGAGTCGAGGCTATCTCGGCGGTCACCTTGGCCCCCGGCAGGATGCCGCCATGGCCAGGCTTGGCGCCCTGGGACAGCTTGATCTCGATCATCTTCACTTCGTCACGACGGGCATTCTCCTTGAACTTGTCGCGATCGAATCCACCGTCGTCGCGACGACAGCCGAAGTAGCCGGAACCGATCTGCCACACCAGGTCGCCGCCGCGCAGGTGGTAGGGCGATATCGCCCCTTCCCCGGTGGTGTGGTAGAAGCCCCCGAGCTTGGCACCTTCGTTGAGGGCGCTGATGGCATTGGGCGACAGGGCACCGAAGCTCATGGCGGAAATATTGAGCACGCTGGCCTTGTAGGGCTTGGCGCGATGCTCGCCGACGACCACGCGGAAGTCATGATCGGTGATCTCCACCGGTGACAGTGATGGCCCCATCCACTCGTAGCCGGGGGCGTTCATGTCCCGGAGCGAGCCGAAGGGCTTCTTGTCGATGGTGCTCTTGGCCCGTCGATAGACCAGCGAGCGCTGCTCGCGGGAGAAGGGCGACTCGAAGGTGTCCGCCTCGATGAAGTACTGGCGGAACTCGGGCCCGATGGATTCCAGGAAGTAGCGAATATGCGCCAGGATCGGGTAGTTGCGACTGACCGTGCGGCGACGCTGGACGATGTCATAGGTGCCCAGCGCGGTCAGCGCGCCAAACGCCAGCACCCCCGTCAGCCACCATAGTGACGCCAGTAGCCCGAGCAGGCTGACGATCAGGCCGGCGACGGCGATGTAGTAGGCGCCGAAGCGGGTCGAGGCGTGGCGTGAAAGGTACGAGGCCATGTCGTTCTCCCTGAGTCACGGTTTTCTTGTGTTCTTTACTCATGCAAGCACATTACCTGTCACCGGCATAGAGCACGCGGCACCGGGTGACGACCAGGCACAGTGGAGCAAAAGGCGGAGGCATGGCTCGGGAGAGAGGCCGCGCTCAAGGCGGCAGCCGGCAAGTCGTGAGGTGCTGCTGCAGGTGACTGCAAAGCGTCATCGTCTCGTAACCAAGTGCAAATAGTGTTTGACCTGAGCGCCAAGACGGCGCATGCTGCTCGCAGTTGGTTAGCAAGTTGAACGTCTCAGAGGTCATCGAAGCATCCTGGCGACGATGTTCCGGGGGAAGGTTTCTTGTTTTACCCACTGCAACTCGGGTATCTCCCGGTAATGTATATACGCTAGTCGAGGATTCGATCATGGCAACTGGTACCGTCAAGTGGTTCAACGACACTAAGGGCTACGGCTTCATCTCTCCGGACGACAACGGTGACGACCTGTTCGCTCACTTCTCCGAGATTCAAGCCGACGGCTTCAAGTCCCTGCAGGATGGCCAGAAGGTCTCCTTCGAGGTGACTCAGGGCAAGAAAGGCCTCCAGGCTTCCAACATCAAGGTCATCGACTAAGTCGATCGCTTGATGGCCGCTCAGGCGGCGTGATGCATCGCACTTGATGCATGGAAAAGGCTCGCTTCGGCGGGCCTTTTTGCGTTTCTGATGTGTCGTTCTGCGCCCCGGGTGGGTGCCGGTGAAGGACATCCGTAAACGAGGTGAATCTCTCGCAAAGGCGCTGTGGCATAGGGTGAAGGGTCTATATGCCTGAAAGAGATAAAAAAATAATACATTGTAACTATTTAGAATAAGGTGAGGGAGGCACAATAGGCTGATTCTCTTCAGCAAGGCCACCTCATGTCGCTGGATGCCTGGATCGCCCTTTCCGTTGCCTGTGCCGTCTTCCCGTTGATGGCGCTGACCCGCCTCGGCCCCGACATGGTGCTGATGGGGGCTCTTGTGGTGCTTCTGAGCCTTGGGGTCATCGACGCCGAGCAGGCGTTGGGCGGCTTTTCCAACAGTGGCCTGTTCACGGTCGCCTTCCTCTACATCCTGGTCGCCAGCCTGCGTGATACCGGTGGTATCGATCTGATCATTCGTCACGTGCTGGGACGCCCCTCCGGCGAACGTCACGCCTTGTCACGCCTGGTGTGGCCCGTCACCGCCGTCAGCGGGCTGCTCAACAACACGCCGGTGGTGGCCACCTTCATCCCTGCGGTGATCAGCTGGGGGCGTCGCTTCTCGATTGCCCCGCAGTTGTTGCTGATGCCGCTGAGCTTCGCTTCGATCCTCGGCGGCACCGTCACCCTGATGGGCACCAGTACCAATCTGGTGGTGCATTCGCTGATGCAGGAGCGCTTCCCGGACCTCCACCTGGGGCTGTTCGAAATCGCCTGGGTGGGCGTGCCCATGGCACTGGTTGGGGTCGTCTACCTGCTGGTAGTAACGCCTCGTCTGCTGTCCAGGCGCCCCGGCAGTGAGGAGGCCTTCGCCAACCTGCGCGAGTTCACCATCGAAATGGAAGTGGATCCGCAGGGGCCGCTGGTCGACCGCACCGTCGAAGAGGCCGGGCTGCGGCATCTTTCCGGGCTCTTCCTGGTGGAAATCGAACGCGGTGGCAATGTGGTCAGCGTGGTGGGGCCGGGTGAACGTCTCAAGGGTGGGGATCACCTGGTCTTTGCCGGCACCACTGAGGGGGCAGTGGAATTGCAGCAGATGCGCGGTCTGAGGCCATCCCGCCTGGGGGAGTCGCATCTTGAGAAGGAGTTTCGCGAGCGCCGCCTGGTGGAAGCGGTAGTCTCCGACCAGTGCCAGTTCATCGGGCAGAAGATTCGCGACGGCCATTTTCGCACGCTCTATGGCGCCGCTGTGCTGGCGGTCTGTCGTGGCGGGCGCAGGGTGGCGGGTAGCCTCGGACAGATTCGTCTGCAACCCTCCGATGTGCTGTTGCTCGAGGCGCGCCCGGCCTTTATCGAACGTCATCGACAGTCTCAGGACTTCCTGTTGATCAGCCAGGTCAATGGTCAGGCCAGGCCCGCCTTCGATCGAGCGCTACGCGCCTGGGCGATCCTGGCGACGGTAGTGGTGCTGGCCTCCACCGGGCTGATGAGCATGATGAACGCCGCCATGCTGGGCGCCACGGCAGCCCTGTTGAGCGGCTGTGTCAGCGTCCGCAGTGCCCGTCGCGGCATGGACACCCAGGTGTTACTGACCATCGCCGCATCCTTTGGCCTGGGCGCCGCACTGCAGACGTCCGGGGCAGCAGATGTGGTGGCCCGTGGGCTGCTGAGTGTCGTCGGCGACAGTCCCTGGGCGCTGCTGGTGGGCACCTACTGTGTGGTAGCGCTGCTGACCTCGCTAGTGACCAACAACGCCGCAGCGGTCATTACCTTCCCCATCGCCATGGCAGGGGCCGAGAGTCTCGGCGTCAATCCCTTGCCCTACGTGGTGGTGGTGATGTTTGCCGCATCGGCCAGTTTTCTCACCCCGATTGGCTATCAGACCAATCTGATGGTCATGGGCCCCGGTGGCTACCGGGTTCAGGATTACCTCAAGCTCGGCGGCCCCCTTAATCTGCTGACTGCGGTCGTGGTGCTGGTGCTGACCCCCTTTTTCTGGCCGTTCTAAAAAGCCCTGTGTGCTTCTCGGTAGCCGGGTGACTTCACCTGTTTGGCTCGTCCCCTCTGGCGCATTGCGGTAGGCTAGGAGGTTGTGCTTTGCAACATAGACTGAGATCTGCCCATGAGCGACAACGACCAGCTGGTCATCGAGCCCCGAGGCGAAGCGGACGCCTGCATGATCATTCTTCACGGCCTGGGAGCGGATGGACGTGACTTCGAGCCGGTGGTGCCCATGCTGCCAAGGCCCGGTTACGCTCAGATCCGATTTATCCTGCCCCATGCACCGCGCCTGCCGGTCACCATCAATGGTGGCATGGTCATGCCCGCCTGGTACGACATTCTCGAGATGAGCCTGGACCGTCGGGTGGACGAGATGCAGCTGCGGCTGTCGGCCGAGCGGGTCAAGGGCGTCATACAGTCCCAGATCGATGCCGGTATCGACAGCCGACGTATCCTGCTCGCCGGGTTTTCCCAGGGTGGGGCCGTTGCCTATGAGGCCGCCTTCAGCTTTGACAAGCCGCTAGGCGGTCTGCTGGCGATGTCCACCTACTTCGCCACCGCGAACTCGATCGAGTTGAACGAGGCCAATCGCGACCTGAGGGTGGAAATCCATCACGGCAGCATGGATCCGGTGGTACCCGAATCCCTGGGCCGAGCCGCCTTCGCTCGTCTGGAGGAGCTTGGTTATCACACCGTCTATCGTCAGTATCCCATGGCTCACGCGGTCTGCCCGCAGCAGATCGGGGATATCGGCGAGTGGATGAGTGAGCTGCTGGGACAGTGAGTCCTGAGGCTGCTTTGCTCAGCCTGTGAACATGAGACTTTTCATCCTGCGAAGGAAGTCTGGTTCTTCTAAGCTTTTCTCGTACAAAAAATTAAGAAAAAGCTTACGGGATGCAGGGTGATGTCTGTATGGAGGTTTTTCCGTCGCGACAAGGTCAAGGCTAAAAGTGGCACACCCCCACAGACCATGACGGTCAGTGACGGGGAGTCGGGGGCCGAGGCCCTGCTGGGCGCCGCGCCGGGGTCCGCCTTGTTGCTTGACCATGAAGGAACCATCGTCTGGGCGAACGCTCGTCAGTGCAATGAACTGGGCAAGTCTCTGGCAGATATCAGGGGGCTGCGCCTGACCGATGTTCATTGCAGTACGGCAGCCGAGACACTGGAGCTGGCCCTTGCGCGTTGTCGCGAGGGAGGCGGGAGCTGGGAAGGCGTGGTGGCCTGTGACGGGGTTGGTCGTCTACGTCACCTTGGTACCAGCATCCACCCGGTGTCTTGGTGCGCTGCCCGCTGGATGCTGATGAAGCACGACGTTAGCCGACTGCAACTGCAGGCGGCGTCAGCTCAGCGACTGAGCCGCACCATTGAAAGCCGCATGGCGAGGCTCCCGGGAGTGGTGTTCCGGCTGCGCCAGTCGCCCGGGGGAGGCTTGTCGTTTGACTACCTGGGACCTGGCTTCGAATCCCAGACGGGGCTTTCTCGTCAAAGTGCCCTGGAAGACGTCGAGGTCGTGCTTTCCAGGCTGGACGAAGATGCGCGTGAGCAGTTTATGCTGGCGCTCGCCCAGTCCCTGGTCAGCCTTACACCCTGGCACCTGGACATCACCCTGGGTGATGCTCAGGAGACCGTCGCGGAAGGTCAGCGCTGGTTCGAGGCCAGGGGCACGCCCCAGCGATTCGATGACGGCACCGTGGTCTGGGATGGCCTGCTGCTGGATGTGACCCAGCGCAAGCAGGCGGAGTCGCGTGTCGCCAAGCTGGTCAGCACCGATGTCCTCACCGGCGTGATGAATCGCCGTGCCTTCCTCGAGGCAGGAGCGCGGGTACTCGCCCGATTGCGGCGCCGTGGCGAGCCAGCGGTGCTGGCGATGCTGGATCTTGACCATTTCAAGTCACTGAACGATGCCTACGGCCACGCCGCCGGGGACATGGTGCTGAAGGCTTTCGCCGATACCTGTCGTCTGAGCCTGCGCCCCTATGACCTGCTGGCGCGTATCGGGGGCGAAGAATTTCTGGTACTGCTCGGTGACGTTCATGCCGAAGACGCCTGGGACATACTGGAGCGTCTTCGAAGCAACGTGGAAGCATCGACCTTGAAGGTCGACCGTCGTGCCCTCAAGGTAACAGTGAGCATGGGAGCCATCTGTGTCGGGCAGGACGAAAGTCTCGACATGGCCATGCGGCGTGTGGACGGAGCGCTCTACGATGCCAAGCGTGCCGGTCGCAACCAATTGAAGGGCCTCCTTCCTGAGTATGAACGCGATAACCTCGCGTTGGGCAAGGCCCTGGCATCATCCACCATCTACAAGGAGATCGAGATGGCGTTGAGCGAAGATCTGCGGATCCCCAAGCCCTGCCCGAACTGCGGCAGCTACAACATGCGAGTCCCCAGCACCAAGAATCCCGATGAAAAGGTGCACTGCGCTTCCTGCCAGACCTACGTCTGCCTTTACGCCGAAGCGGAGGAGATGATCGAGAAGACACCCAAGAGCGAGTCCGAGGAACTGATCGAGAAGGCCATGAACCGGGACAAGTGAAAGTGTCAGCTCCGGGCCGAACGCCAGCGCCCCCGCCTTGTAGGCGGGGGCGCTTTGGTTTCGTTGGGGGGCGCTTTCGTTTCGCTGGGGGCGCTTACAACAGCTCTTCGCCGGCCAGGGCCAGGCGCGAGCGCTCGACGCTCTTCAAGGTCACATGGCCGGCATGGGGCCAGTTCTTGAAGTTCTGAACCACTGCGGCCATGCCGCAGGTATTGGCGGTGAGGTAAGGGGTGTCGATCTGGCCGACGTTGCCCAGACAGACGATCTTGGTGTTGCGTCCCGCTCGGGTGATCAGGCTCTTCAACTGCTTTGGCGTAAAGTTCTGGGCCTCGTCGATGATCAGGAAGGTGTCGTTGAGGGTGCGTCCACGCATGAAGCCCGGCGCCCGGATCTGCACGCGTGAGCCCAGCAGTTGGCGCGTGGCGTCCTGGTTCCAGGTTGAGCTTCCGTCATGCTCGTCGCGCAGCAGGTTGTCCATGTTGTCGTGGAAGGCGCCCATCCAGGGCGACATCTTTTCCTCTTCGGTGCCGGGCAGAAAGCCGATGTCCTCGCTCATGGAGATCGGCGCCCGTGTGAACACTACCCGTTCGAAGCGCTTGGTATCGAGGGTCTGCTGGAAGGCCGCGGCCAGGGTCATGAAGGTCTTGCCGGTACCGGCACTACCAGCCACCGTGACCAGGTCCACGGCGTCGTCCATCAGCAGGTTCAGGGTGAAATTCTGCCGGCTGTCGTGGGCGTGTACTCCCCAGACGCTGGCGCCGTGACGATAGTTGGTCAGAAGCTCCAGGGTGGCCTGGTGGGGGGCGAGTTCGCGCACGATGGCCTCGAAGCTGGCCTCGCCGTCGGCGTCGGACACCAGCATGCCCAGGTGCCAGTGCTGGGGAATCTCGCCGCTCAGGCGATAGATGACACGGTCATGGTCGCGCTCGACCTTGACGTCCAGCGCCATGGCGTCCCACAAGCCACGGCCGGCGTCCTCATACACAGCGACACCGTCGGTCATGGCGTCGGAGTCATCGAAGGCGCGATCGGTCAGGTAGTCCTCGACCGGCACGCCGAGGGCGGCGGCCTTGACCCGCAGGTTGATGTCCTTGGTGACCAGGATCACCGAGGCGTCGGGGCGTTCCTGACGCAGTCGGCAGGTCTCGCCGAGCAGACGATTGTCGGGGCTGTCTTCCAGGTTGTCGGGCAGGGTGAGGTCGGAGTAGCAGAGCAGTCTCAGTCGGCCATCTGGTCCGCTGACGCGGGTGATAGGAATACCTTGGCGTATCTGGTCGATGTCGACGTTGGCGGTCAGGTCAGAGAGGGTCCGGCTGACTTGCCGGGCGGTGCGGGCGATTTCGCGGATGCCATTCTTGTGCTTGTCGAGCTCCTCGAGCACGGTCATGGGGATAACCACTTCGTGCTCTTCGAACTGGTAGAGGGCGCTGGGATCATGGATCAGTACGTTGGTATCCAGCACGTACAGTCGGGTGGCCTTCTTGTCGATGCGTACCATCGGCACAGCTCTCCTGATTGTCACCTTGGGCGTCAACATGACGCCTTGATGTCGACACTCTCAGCGCGCGATGTCAGGAATGTGACAGCCGCCAAGGTGTCGGATTGCACACGATAGGCTCCTCCTGTGGCCATGAAACGGTTCTCAACCGATTCTCAACCGGTTCTCAATCGGTTCTCAAACCCTTGGGCTGGTTGGCCGTTCCTTGCAGCTTGTCCCGCTGTGGCGCAAGACGTGCTGCCAACGGCGCTTCTTTACATTGGACCCTGTTTCGGTCCAGCGGTGCCCTTGAGTCAAGCATGGACGATGACAAAAATGCTGCAAGGGCGAAGTGTCAACGCTGCGCTATCAGGTCAATTCTTCGGTCAACCTTCCCGCTCACGCCAGGCCGGACCTCTGCGATTCGGCCGCGACGGCCATATCCCCCGAGATGACGGTCAGGACCGAGCCCGCCAGCTTTCGTGCCGCACAGGCCCGGGCCGAAATGCTGCGGCGCTCAGGGTGCGATCATTACCCTGTCCTGGTCGAAGGCCACCGCCCAGATGCGCAGCGAGACGCTGTCGTCTTCCACGCAACGGCCGTCCGTGAGGCGAAAGTGCTGCTTGTACAGGGGAGAGGCCACCACTGGTTCTCCCTGGATGTCGCCGACGATGCCTCGGGCCAGCACATTGGCCTTGGCGATGGGGTCGTGGTGGTCGATGGCGAAGAGTTCCGGGCTATGCCCTGGCAGGTAGAACAGCGCCACCTGGGCGGGGCCCTCGGCGCTGTCGATCCAGGCGGCGACACCGGAGAAGGGCACCAGGTCACTGCGCTGGCACAGCGGTATCCAGTCCAGCGAACGGCTGATGGAAGAAGCGGTCATGGAAAACTCCTTGTGGCGTTGTTGGCGGCCCGTCTCGTGACGAGGTGTGGTCACGAGGGCGGAAACGGTGGTTGGCTGAGGCTTGCTCAGGCTGGGCGGAGCTGACCGCGCTCCTCGGTGACGATGATGTCCGGGTCGGGACGGCTGTCGTTGACGTAGCTGCGAAAGCGCTTGAGCTTGTCCGGATCGGCCAGGGCGCCCGCCCACTCGCACTCGTAGGTATCGATGACGTGCTGCATCTGGCGTTCGAGCTCCTCGCCGATGCCCAGACTGTCGTCGAGCACCACCGCCTTGAGGTAGTCGAGGCCTCCCTCGAGGTTTTCGCGCCACACAGAAGTCCGCTGCAGTCGATCGGCGGTGCGTACGTAGAACATCAACAGACGGTCGATGGCCTGGATCAGGGCCTGGTCATCCAGGTCGGTGGCGAACAGCTCCGCATGACGCGGACGCATGCCGCCGTTGCCGCAGACGTACAGGTTCCAGCCATGCTCGGTGGCGATGACCCCGATGTCCTTGCTCTGGGCCTCGGCGCACTCGCGGGTGCAGCCGGACACCGCAAACTTGAGCTTGTGCGGCGAGCGCAGCCCCTTGTAGCGATGCTCCAGTCGCAGCGCCATGCCGACGCTGTCCTGGACGCCGTAGCGGCACCAGCTGCTGCCGACGCAGGATTTCACCGTGCGCAGCGACTTGCCGTAGGCGTGCCCGGTCTCGAAGCCAGCCTCGATTAGCTCCTCCCAGATGGCCGGCAGGTCTTCCAGGCGCGCGCCGAACAGGTCGATGCGCTGGCCACCGGTGATCTTGGTGTAGAGGCCGTACTTCTTGCCCACCTGGCCCAGCACGATCAGCTTGTCCGGGGTGATCTCACCGCCGGCGATACGCGGCACCACGGAAAAGGTGCCGTTCTTCTGCATGTTGGCCATGAAGGTGTCATTGGTATCCTGCAGCGGGATATGCGCCGCGTCGGTGATCGGCTCGTTGAAGCAGGAGGCCAGGATCGAGGCCACCGCCGGCTTGCAGATGTCACAGCCGAGACTCGGCGCCCCGTCGTCCAGAATGGTGCCGTGTCGGGTCATCAACTCGCTGAAGGTCTTGATGCCCTCGACCCGGACGATATCGAAGAGCTGCTGGCGGGTGTGGGCAAAGTGCTCGCACAGGGAGGTGTCGACCTCCATGCCGCGGGCCGCCAGTTCATGGTCGAAGACGTTCTTGAGCAGCGCCGCACAGCCGCCGCAGCCGGTACTGGCCTTGGTCGTCCCCTTGACCGCGCCGAGGTCCTCGCAGCCGGCGTCGATGGCGGCGCTGATGGCGCCCTTGGTGACGTTGTGGCACGAGCAGATGGTGGCACTGTCCGGCAGGGCGTCCGGGCCCAGCGCCGGCGCCGGTTCGCTGGAGGGTACGATCAACGAGGCGGGGTCCGCCGGCAGATCCAGGCCATTGGCGTAGTACTGCATCAGGCTGTCGTAGGCGGAGTTGTCGCCCACCAGCATGGCGCCGAGCAGGCGCTTGCCGTCACCGGAAACCACCAGCTTGCGATAGACCTGCTGGATCTGGTCGAAGTATCGGTACTGCTTGGCGCCGGGATGTCGGTTGGCGTGGGCGTCGCCGATGGCCCCCACGTCGACCCCCATCAGCTTGAGCTTGGTGCTCATGTCGGCCCCGGTGAAGGTCGAATCGCCACCACACAGGGTGTCGGCCGCGGCCTTGGCCATCTGGTAACCGGGGGCGACCAGACCGAAGATGCTGTTGTTATACAGCGCGACCTCGCCCACCGCGAGGATGGCGGGATCGCTGGTCAGGCAGTGGTCATCGATGACCACGCCGCCACGTTCGCCGATCTCGAGCCCGCACTCGCGGGCCAGCTCGTCCCGGGGGCGTATGCCGGCGGAGAACACGATCAGATCGGTCTCCAGCACCTTGTCGTCCTGAAATACCATGCGCAGACGGCTGGCTTCACCGGGGACGATCTCGCGGGTCGCTCTTTCGGTCAGCACCTGGACGCCCAGGCCCTCGATCTTTTCCTTGAGCAGTTCACCGCCTTGCTCGTCCACCTGCATCGGCATCAGACGCGGGGCAAATTCGACCACCGCGGTGTCCAGGTCGAGGCCGCGCAGGGCGTTGGCGGCCTCCAGTCCGAGCAGTCCGCCCCCCACCACCACGCCGGTATTGGCGGTGGTGGCGGCGGCGCGAATAGCGTCGAGATCGTCCAGGGTGCGGTAGACCAGGCAGCCCTCGCGATCATTGCCGGGAATCGGCGGGACGAAGGGGAAGGATCCGGTGGCCAGCACCAGACGGTCGAAGTCGAGGTAGCCAGCGTCGGTGTGAACGCGCCGTGCATCGCGATCGATGGCGGTGACAGCCTGGTGCAACTTGAGCTCGATGCCGTGCTCGGCGTAGTAGTCGGCGGTGGACAGCGCCAGGGACTGGGCGTCGCGGCCACTGAAGTACTCCGACAGGTGCACTCGGTCGTAGGCCAGATGACGTTCCTCGCCGAACACCACGATGCGGTAGCGGCGGTGCTGATCACGTTCGACCAGCTGCTCGACCAGGTGGTGACCGACCATGCCGTTGCCTACCACGACCAGGGTGGGGCGGGTATCCGCGGCGTTGCTGTCGGGAGCATTGTGTGCGGCGAGATTGTGCTTTGTGCTGGACATCAGGCGGCATCCTGTTCGGTGGTCGATGGGTCGGTGTCGGTGGTGGCGTCGTCCGCCAGCAGAGCCTCGGTATCGGCCTGGCCCAGCAGCAGCGAGTGACGCACTCGGTCCAGTCGCAGGCCTTGCTCGGCGAGCCGGAATAACCAGGGGCCCATGCGGGTATCGCCGTAGAGCACGGCGCCCTCGAGTCGGCCGTCGCGCAGCAGAAGTCGGCGGTATTCGCCCTGGTCGCGGTAGCTGAGGACCTCATGTCCGTCCTCGGCCTCGGTGGGGCCGAAGGCGTACAGCGAGACGCCGGAAACCTTGAGCTTGGTGGCGCAGGCGCGTTCGTGGTAAGGCGCCGAGGGCTCGCCGCACAGGCGACGGGCCAGTACCTCGACCTGATGCCAGATCGGCTCCACCAGACCGTAGGTGGTGTCCTCGAACTGGCAGCATTCGCCGAGGGCAGAAATGTCGGGGTCCGAGGTGGCCAGGGTGTCGTCGACGACGATGGCGCGATCGCAATCGAGCCCCGCATCCCTGCCCAGCTCGGCGTTGGGGGTGATGCCGGCGGCGATCACCACGCAGTTCGCCGGCAGCAGGCGCTCGTCGTCTTCCAGGCGTACGCCGATCACCTTGCCGTGCTCATCGCCGACGATCTCGGCCAGCCGCGCCCCGGTCTTCAGATGGATGCCGCGTCCTTCGATTTCGCTTGCCAGCATGGTGCTGGCGGTGGCGTCCAGCTGCCGGTTCATCAGGCGCGGTGAGCGTTGCAGCACGCATACCTGCATGCCTCTGGCGGCGAGGCCGGCGGCGGCCTCCAGGCCCAGCAGGCCACCACCGACCACCACCGCCGCGCCGCCAGCCTTTGCTGCGTCGGCCAGGCGCGCCGCATCGTCCAGATCGCGAAAGCCCGACACGCCCGTCAGCGTGATGCCGGGGATCTGTGGCATGGCGCTGCGCGAACCCAGCGCCAGCACCAGGTGGTCGTAGGGGATCACCTCGCCGTCGTCGCACTCGACCAGGCGCCGGGTACGATCGATCCGTTCCACCCGCGCGCCCAGGCGCTGATCGACCGTGACGGCGGAGTCATGCGGCGGTGTCAGCGTCAATCCATCCTGCTCGACATCGCCGGCCAGCCAGCTCGACAGCAGAATGCGGTTGTAGGCCGCGTGCGGTTCGGCGCCGATCACGGTGATGTGTCGTGGGGCACCACTCTGGGCCGCCAGGGTCTCGATCAATCGATGCGCGGCCATGCCGTTGCCGACGATCACCAGGTGGGGAAGACGTGCGTCATCAGACCTCGTCGGGGAAGACGAGCCGGCCTGGGTCATTTCGGAACGGGACCTTGAGTCAGGCAGGCCAGAGGAGCGGGGCCTGGAGTCAGAAGGACCAGTGGAATATGGCATCGCATGGGCTCCAAAAACGCCAAAGACGTCTCTCACACCTCCGGCGTCGGAGGGTGAAGAGACGTCTTTGTCTAGTGTCGGTGCGATCGCCGTTGACCGCCGCCGGCATTCGCCGGCACTTGCTACAGGCTATCCAAGTTTCATGCCTGTTTTACGTTTTGTGCAGGTAAAACAGCCTGTTGGTGCAGGCCCTGGTGGCGGGCGTCAGCACCGGTCAGGCAGGGTTCAGGGCGTGTCGGCACCGTACTGGTGCGTGGCGGCGTCGTAATGCACAGCGCTGTAGCACTCCTCCAGGGTGGCGGTGTCGAGCTGTCGCCCGCGAGCCTCGAGCAGCGGCGACAACCGCTGGATCAGCCCCTCGAAGTCGGCCGTCAGGGGGCGCAGTCGCTCACCGATGCAGGGGTAGCCCGGGGCGGCTTCCAGCGGCAGCTCGTCGAGATGGCCTACGGCTTCATCGAGGTAGGGGGGCAGTGCCAGCCAGGCCAGGGTCTGGCGTCTGGCCTCAGGCGCCTTGTCCAGCCACAGGGCGGCGGCCTGGAGGGCGCGCAGCAGCGCGGACAGGGTATTCGGGTAGCGCCGAGCCCAGGAGGCCGTCACCCCCAGCACCTTCTCGGGATGCGCCGGCATCAGTTCCGCACCGCTGGCCACCACTCGACCCACCTGACGATGCTGGGCCAGGCTGCCCCAGGGCTCGCCGACGCAGAAGCCATCGATCTCGCCTTCGCGCAGTGCGTCCACCATGCGCGGGGGCGGCAGCGCGACCAGTTCGACCTCGCTGTCGACGTTGATGTCGCCGCGAGCCAGCCAGTCACGCAGCAACAGGTGCTGGCAGGAGTAGGGGTAGACCATGGCCAGGCGTGGCCGGGTGCCTTTTTTCAGCGAGGCCTTGAAGCGTCGGGCCAGTTCGCTGGCCGCGCCGAAGGCGCCGGGCTCCCCGCTGTGGACCGAAGCGCCGACCGCCTCGGCCAGGCGGCGAGACAGCACCAGCGTATTGCCCTGGCGGCTCAGCACCGCGGCGGCCAGGGTGTCACAAGGCGCGCGGGACAGCCCCAGGCTCATGGCCAGCGGCATCGGCGCCAGCATCTGGGCGCCGTCAAGCAGGCCGGCGGCGACCTTGTCGCGCAGGGTGGACCAGGCGTTCTCGCGTGACAGGCTGACCTCGACCCCCTGGGCGGCGAAGAAGCCGCCTTCCCGGGCGATGATCAACAGCGCAGCATCCAGCAGCGGCACGAATCCCAGGGTCAGGCTGGCGAGCTCGGGTGGATGCGGCGCGCCAGTTCTGGACGTGCTGGCCGCGTCAGAAGACAGCGATGGACTCATGATCCCTTCTCCAGTGGCTTGAGGATGTCGATGACGTTCTGGGCGACCTGTGCGATGCGCTGGCCGCGGTCCATGGCCAGCTTGCGCAGCATGCGGTAGGCCTGTTCCTCATCGCAGCTCTGATGCTTCATCAACAGGCCCTTGGCCTGTTCGATGCGCTTGCGGTCGGCGAGCTGGTTGCGTGCCTTGTCGAGGTCGCGGCGCATTCCCTGAAAGGCTTCGAAGCGGGCGATGGCGACATCGATGACCGCCTTGACGCGGTTGGCCGCCAGACCGTCCACCACATAGGCGCTGACGCCGGCCTTCACCGCCGCCTTGAGCGATTCGGGGTCGTGCTGGTCGGCGAAGAACACCACCGGTCGAGGGTTTTCCCGCTGCAGCAGCGCCATGCTCTCCAGGGTGTCCCGGTCAGGCGATTCCATGTCGATGATGACCACGTCGGGTTGATGCTGCTGCACCATGTCGTTGAGGCTGGCCGGGCTTGACAGTCGGCAGACCACCTGGTGTCCGTCCAGCGCAAGCGCCTCTTCGACCATGGCGGCGCGCACTATCTCGTCGTCGACCAGCAGGACCTTCAAGGTGTCGTGTTCGGGCATGGGCGTGGCTCGATGATGCTGTCGCTCGATAGAGCTCGAGTCGACATGATGAGGGGTGCACCTTGGGTGCCTCTGCACCTGTCAGCGCAAAAGGCGTTCCATTTTCGATCTTGTCGTTTTCTGTCAGGGAGATAACCCCCTGCAAAGCCGCCGCCGAGCCCCCGCAGATATACCGGGCAGGCACTCGCGCACCGAAAGGGTGCGTAAACGGTGGCCTTTATCGTTCGTTGTGGTGCGAGCCTGGGGGCTGTCAGACGTCTTCTCGCCACCATCGCCTGGGTAAACGGCAGAAAAAAACGTCGTGGCTTCAATTGGCTGGCACAGGCATTCCACACTGCAAGGGGCGATTGCGGTGTTCTGGCACAGGGTTTGCTTTGGTTACTGGCAAAGCTAGTGCCGTTGTTGGTGCCATGGGCATCACTAAGCCGAGCCAGATGACTAAGCCGAGCCAGATCGCTAGGCCGAGCCAGGAAGCTTCCCGACGCTGGTGGCGGGTGGGCCGGTCCGACAACTCGTCTGCAACGGGCGCTAGCACACACGAAATCCAGCGCGGGATTTCATACGGCAACGACGCCCATCTCCTCGAGCCTCGCTCGACGGGATGGGCGTTGTGCGTTTGGGCCGCAGCAAGGCCCGACCGATCAAGGCCCGGCCGCTAGCGGAGCGATGATCTGCCGATGAGATGCCGACGATATGCCAAGGCAGCAAGATGGCCGACAGGAGAGCGCGATGACCCGGACGGATAGCGACAGCACGGAGATCGACAGCGGTGCAGGCGGCGAGGCCACAGGTACCACCTGTCCCTACTGCGGGGTCGGCTGTGGCGTAGAGCTTCGTCGCGATGGCGAGTCGGTCACCCTCCAGGGCGACCAGGATCACCCGGCCAACTTCGGTCGCCTGTGCGTCAAGGGTTCGGCCCTGGCGGAGACCCTTGGCGGCCAGGGGCGCTTGACGCGACCCAGGGTGGACGGTCGCGAGACCGACTGGGACAGCGCGCTGGACGCCGTCGCCGAGCGTCTGGGAGCGATTGCCGAGGGCAGCGGCCCACAGGCCATCGCCGGCTACCTGTCCGGGCAGCTATTGACCGAGGACTACTACGTCGCAAACAAGCTGTTCAAGGGATTTCTCGGGACACCGCACCTGGATACCAACTCGCGGCTGTGCATGGCGTCGGCGGTGGCAGCCTACAAGCGCACCCTGGGCGCCGACGCCGTCCCCTGCAACTACGAGGACCTGGAAGAGGCCGAACTGGTGGTGCTGGTGGGGTCCAATCTGGCCTGGAACCATCCGGTGCTGTATCAGCGGCTGCGTCTGGCCAAGACCCGCAATCCGCTGATGCGGGTCGTGGTCATCGATCCTCGGGTCACCGACAGCTGCGAGATCGCCGATCTGTACCTGGGGCTGCGTCCCGGCAGCGACGCTTTGCTGTTCAATGGCCTGCTGGCCTGGATGGCCCGTCGCCAACGGCTCGATGAGGTCTATCTGAAGCGCCATGTGGACGGCGCCGAAGAGACGATTGCCGCCGCCCTGGACGAGGCCTCGGACATCGAGGCGGTGGCGGCGGCCTGCGATCTCGACGCCGAGCGCCTCGAGACCTTCTACTACTGGTTTGCCACCCAGCTGCACGTGGTCACGCTTTACTCCCAGGGGGTCAACCAGTCGACCAGCGGCACCGACAAGTGCCAGGCCATCCTCAACTGCCACCTGGCCGGCGGCAAGATTGGCCTGCCCGGCGCAGGACCCTTTTCCATCACCGGCCAGCCCAACGCCATGGGCGGGCGCGAGGTCGGTGGGCTGGCCAACCAGCTGGCCGCCCATATGGACTATCACACCCCGGGTGCCATCGAACGGCTGACGCGCTTCTGGTCGACCGAGGCGCTGGTGCCAAGGCTTCCCCGGGAGCCTGGCCACAAGGCGGTCGAGCTGTTTCAGGCCGTTGAGCGCGGCGACATCCAGGCGCTGTGGATCATGGCCACCAATCCCCTGGTGAGCCTGCCGGATGCCGACCGGGTGCGCCGCGCCATCGAGCGCTGTCCGCTGGTGATCGTGTCGGAGTGCATGGCCGACACCGACCTGGTGGAGCTCGCCGATATCGTGCTGCCGGCCAGCGGCTGGTCAGAAAAGGACGGTACCGTCACCAACTCCGAACGGCGTATCTCGCGCCAGCGCGGGCTCCTGCCGCCGCCTGGCGAGGCCCGCCACGACTGGTGGATCCTGTGCCGCGTGGCCGAGCGCCTGGGCTTCGGCGAGGCCTTCGCCTATGACCACCCCTGCGAGATCTTCGACGAGCATGCGTGCCTGTCGGGCCTCGACAACCAGGGACGGCGGGCCTTCGATATTTCCGGGCTGGCGGGGCTGTCCCGGGTCGAGTACGACGATCTGGCTCCGATCCAGTGGCCGGTGACGGCAAGCGCACCACGAGGCACCGCGCGGCTGTTCGAAAGCGGCCGCTTCTACACCGAGAGTGGCCGGGCCCGGCTGTGGCCGGTGAGCGCGCGGGCGCCGCGCCAGGCGACTGATGCCGACTTTCCGCTGCGGCTGAATTCGGGGCGGGTGCGCGATCAGTGGCACACCATGACCCGTACCGCCAGGGCCAGCCGACTGATGAATCACCGCTCCGAGCCCTTCGTCGAGGTCCATCGGGATGACGCCGAGGCCCTGGGGCTGTGTGACCAGGGGCTCGCCAGGATCCGCTCGCGCAGCGGCGAGATGCGCGCCCGCGTCAGGGTCTCTGCCGCCCAGCGCCGTGGGGAAGTGTTCGTGCCGATCCACTGGACACCGCGCTTCAGTCACTCACCGCTGGCGGGGAGCCTGTTCGCCCCGGACGTCGATCCGCTTTCTGGCCAGCCGGAGACCAAGCATGGCGCGGTGGCGGTCACGCCGCTGCAGCACGCCTGGGAGGCGACACTGGTGGTTTCCCGGGCACTGGCCCAGCAGGGACCGCCCGAGGGTTCGGGCCTGGCCGCGCGGGTGGTCGAGGGGACGAACTACTGGACGCGGGTCCCGCTGGCCTCGGCGGAGCGTTGGCAACTGGCCGGTGAGCCGATCGAGCCAGGGGATGTTGAGAAAGGGTGTGTCGAGAAAGCGGGTGTCGACCGCGACTGGCTCGACTGGGCCGCACGCCAGTTGCCGGGGGAGCTGGGCCCGGTGGCCCAGGACCCGGCCAGCGGTCGCTGGCGCCTGGCGGGGTTCGAGCAAGGACGCCTGTGCTGGTGGCTGATGGTTGGCCCCGTCAGCGAACTGCCGGGGCTTGGCTGGCTGTGCGAGCGCTTCGACGAGGCCGCGCGTGGCGAGGCCATGGGGCAGCAGCATCGGCGGCGAGTGCTGGCGGCCTGTCATGACGGCGCCGCCGACCAGGGGCCGATCGTGTGTAGCTGCCATCAGGTGGGGCGTACCCCGATCCAGCGGGCGATTCGTGCCGGCGACGACAGCGTCGAGGCGCTCGGCGCGCGGCTGGCCTGTGGCACCCAGTGCGGCAGTTGTATTCCCGAATTGAAGAGTCTGGTGGAAGAGGAGAAGAGCCGTGGTCGCATCGAGCGCGCACAACCCCAGTCGGCCTAGAGACCGGCTGGGTCACCTTGCTGAAGCGGGGACGAAGCCTTGGCTGGCACGTCGTCTGGACGGGCTGTCGATGCTACTGGGGCGACTGGCAGGGCAAAGCCAGCATTGGGCCGACCGGCTGGCGTCCCGGTCCGCTGCCAGCGGCGCTGGCCATCGGTCAGGCGGCGCTGTTGGCCGGGTCGCGCTGGTGGGGGCGGGCAGCGGTGCGGGGGAGTTGCTGACGCTCAAGGCGCTGGATCGGATCGAACATGCCGACGCGGTGGTCTACGACCGCCTGGTGGGGCCCGAGGTGCTGGCGATGATTCCGGCCGGTGTCGAGCGCCACTATGTCGGCAAGGCCAGGGGCCACCACAGCGTCGATCAGGCGCAGATCGGCACCCTGCTGGTGGCGCTGGCGCGCCACGGCAAGGCGGTGGTGCGCCTCAAGGGCGGCGATCCGGGCATCTTTGGACGCCTGGGGGAAGAACTCGACGCCCTCGACGAGGCCGGCATAGCGCGTGAGATCGTGCCCGGCATCTCGGCGGCGGCCAGCGCCTGCGCCGCCATGGGGATTCCGCTGACCGATCGCGGCCACGCCCAGAGCCTTCGTCTGATCACCGCCCAGCAGTGTCGCGAGGGGGGCGAGCCGGACTGGGCATCGCTGGCCCGCCGCGACGAGACCCTGGTGTTCTACATGGGGCTCAACAAGCTTGGCGCGATTACCCGTGGCCTGCGTGGTGCAGGCCTGCCACAGGACTGGCCGGTGATGCTGGTGGCCAACGCCAGTCTTCCCGAGATGGCCTCGTTGGTGGGCACCCTTGGCGATATCGACCAGCGCCTGGCGGAGAGCCCCCTACCATCCCCCTGCCTGATCATCGTCGGCGGCGTGGTGTCGCGGGTCGCCGGCAGCCGGGCGAGCGTTGCTGAACCGGCTGCCTGCCTGTCGTAGAGCGAAGACGGTGGAAACTCATTTAGGCGACAGCACCAGGGTGGCATGGCCGTTGGCGGTACCTGGCGTGACGGTGTCGGTCTTCACGTAGCGGGCCAGAAAGTCGAGCATCAAGATGTTGCCGCCCTGCGCATGAAGGTTGGTGTCGATCCAGCGGTAGGCATCGAAGGCGCTGCCTTCGGGGGTGATCGGCAGTGGCGCCAGGCTACCCGTGTGGATCAGCTGGATACCCACGCCGCTGGCGCTTTCCTCCGCGTTGTCCAGGGCCAGAATGCCCTGATTCCCGCCGGGATCGTAGGCCGCCGCCTTGCCCAGCACGGCCCACTTGATGTCGCCGTCGGTGTGACACCAGGCGGTGACGTGCACCGGGGTGTCGGCGACGCCCGTGGCGGGCTGGCCCAGGGTGGTGAAGCGATGGCTGCCCACCTCTCCCAGTGACACCGAGACATTGTTGATGCCATGGCAGGGATTGATGCGGACCCGCGTGCTCTGGGCCAGCTGCAGCCTGACCAGATTGAACAGCTCTCCATTGTTAGAGGGTGGCGTGCTCCGGCGGTTCATCAACGAGAACAGACTGAAGCCGGCGTTGTTGTTGTTCTGAAGTTGTACACCGCTGGTGCCGGGGGAACCGGCCATGCGGTAGAGCGTGACCTTGATCTGGAAGGGGGGAAGCTGGCGCCAGTTGACGGCGTAGTCGCCGATGGGGCAGTTGATTTCTATCAAGGGCGGGTAACCCTCGGCGGCACCCGTCCCCAGCAGGGCGTCGCGGCAGGGGATGCCGTGGATCTCCTCGCCGATCGGCGGAAGGTTCTTGTTGGGGGAAGCGGAGACCCAGGAGAACGCATGGGCGTTGCCGTTGACCAGCAATTCGGTGGTATAGCCGACGCTGCCGCTGCCCCCGCCGCCGTAGGGATTGCGGCTACCGCTGTCCTGCATGATGTAGACGCGCCCGTCGGCGCTGTCCACGCTGATGCCGGGGACCGGGTAGTAGCCGCTGGACTGGGAGTAGTGCTGCTCGAGCCACCAGTACTTGATCGCGTCGTCCTGATTGTTGCAGGTAGCGACCCAGCCTCCTTTGATCGCATAGAGTTGGCTTCCGGGGATGACCGCCGTGGCGATGGGCGTGCCGACGGCCACGTTTTCGTCGAGCACGATCTCGGCGCCAAAATTTACCGTCAGAGGCTGGTCATTCCATGGTCGGCTGATGCGTCGGCAGCTGGCCTCCACCGAGGTCGCCGACAGCAGCGCGGCGATCGACAGCAGCAAGCCGAGAAGTCTGACAGCGAAACGCAGCGGAGCGCTCGCGCTGCGGGTCTTCAAGCCGATGGTGCGCATTCACGTTGTCTCCAGCAGGTCTTTCGGTGGCGTCGGCTGGCAGGGGCTGGTGACGATCGGTATCTCGTCGCTGTCCGTCGGAGGCGTCCAGACAGGACGTGCCCAGCAGCGTCGTTCGCCCCCCAGCGTCACCTGGAGCGAGGTACCGGGCGTCAGATCGCGCAGCAGCAGCATGCCGCCGGCGCCGACCACCCCCAGCTTGCGTCCGTCGGTGGCGCTGACTTCGGCGCCCAGCGGTACGCCCCGGCCGTTCTGCTCCAGCACGATCACCACCGGCAGCCCGGTTCGAGTGGCGAAGCGCAGTGCCACCACCGCGCCGGCATAGGGCGCGACATCGATCGAAGTCCGCTGAAATTCCACCGAGGTGGCGGCGCCGCGCGGGTCCAGCTGGACCGCGTTGTCGTGGTAGGCCGTCAGGTAGGGGACCAATGCCTCGCCGTCATCGTCGAGGGTCAGGTTGGCGGCGTTGGTGACGCGGGCGCCGGCGCCCCCCGGGGCGCTGACCAGGCCTACGGTATCGCCGGTGCTCTGGCCGAAGGTCACGCCGTGGCGGTGTACCAGCACGGCGCCGCTGGCGCCGATGGAAAGTTGTCGGTAGTCGTCGCTTTTCGAGCCTGCCGCGGTGAAGCGGCCGACGGAGGTTCCGCTCGACAGGTTGAGCCCATAGGAGCGGTAGCGCTCCTTCGGGCCGCGGGTCTGATTGGCGAATAGCCCGTAGGACAGCTCGCGTTCGTCGCCCAGGGTGCCGGTGAGGTCGAGGTGGGCATCGTCATGATGGCGGCTGTCACGACTGGCGGAGACACCCAGACGTGGGGCGAAGGACGCGCTGGACAGCGGCAGCGTCAGCGATACCAGCGCCCGGTGCTCGGCCTCTCCTTCGCGGTTGTCGGTGCGCGACAGGTTGAGGGCCAGGCTGACGCGCCCGATGCGGTGACTCAGACTTAGCTGGTAGGACGACTCGGTGCCGCCGCGATGCCAGTAGTCCGCCAGGCTGCCGGTTGCGGAGATGCGTGTACGTGGCCCGAGGGGCTGGCTCAGATTGAGCTGCAGACGACTGCGTTGATCGATGGTCGTGCTGTCGTCTACGTATCCTTCGTCTGCCTGAGCGCCGTCGTCGTCAGCGTCGGCAATCCAGGCGGCGTCGGCCAGCGACACGAACCCTGTGGTCGAGTAGCGATACGCCGCCAGATTGATGTCGGTATCGGTGGATCGCAGATGGCGGCTGTAGGAGGCCTCGAGACTCCAGCCGTTGCGCCCTCCCTGGGGAAGGTCGGCGTGGGCGTACTGGGCATCGACAGCAATCGCCCCCGCGGGGGTATTGAAGGCGGCGCCGATCAGTGGAGACCAGTAGTGTTCACTGAGCTGGGCGCCGCCGTAGGCGGTGATGGCGTTGCCGAGCCCCCGTCGATAGCCGGCCTCCAGCAGTGAGGGAGGGTCATCGAGGCCTTTGGCATGGTACTGACCGGCGGCCAGCGAGAGGCGCGATTGCCCCGGTCTCAGCAGGCCCGGGACGGCAGCGTAGGGCACGCTGTAGCGCTCGACGCGTCCATCGGCCTCGGTGACTTTCACCTCAAGATCACCCCCGTAGCCGGTGGGATAGAGGTCGTCGATCTCGAAGGGGCCGGGAGGCACGCTGGTCTCGAGCAGACGCCGCCCCTGCTGGGAGATGGTGACATGCGCCTGGGTTCTGGCGCTGCCGCGGACCACGGGAGCGTAGCCACGTCGACTGTCGGGCAGCATGCGGGTCTCTGTGCGTAGCGTGACCCCGCGCAGCGCCAGCGAATCGAAGAAGTCCCCTCGGGTGTTGATCTCGCCGGCCCGCAGCAGCAAGCCCTGGTCCGGCAGGGGCCGCTGAACGTAGTGATGAAGGCTGTCCCAGTCGACGTCGCCGTCATCGCTGCGGGAAACGTTGAGGCTGCTGCGAAACTGCCACAGGCCAAGGTTGGCGCCGAGCGTCGTGCCGAGAAAGGCACTTTGATAGTGCCCTTCGTCGGTGCTCGAGCGATAACCGTTCACTTGATAGTTGGCCAGCAGGGCGGTGGTGCCGGGCTCCCAGCGCGCGCTGTCGACCTGGCCACGAGGCAGCCGATGAAGCAACGCCTGGGGCACGCTGAGGTGGGCACGCAGGTCACCGATGGCGAGATCCAGGCTGGCGCCGGGCAGGGCGGCGTCCACCCCCAGAAAGCAGTTGGCGTCCAGCCGGCAGCTATGTCGCACTTCCTGTTCGAGGGCCGGCTCAAGGCGTGCGGCCAACCAGGCGTCCAAGGGCAGGGTAAGTCGCTGTGTTCCGTCCGGGATGTCCTCGACACGTAGCGGATAGCGTCCTAGCGGCGTCTGGTTGAGGGTCAGATCGACCAGATAGTCGCCTGGTAGCACGTAGTCCGGTCGGGAGAAGCGACGCATGTCGAGACTGGCGTCTTCGAGGAAGGCTGGGTCGAAGGTCACCTCGTCGGCCTGGACCGGCCGTGGCCCAGTTACCGTCGCCACCACAGCAGCCGCGACCACCAATGCCGCTCGCCACCGGTAGCGCCCGGCGGTGAAGCACCACCGGCAGGGGGGAGGATGTCTGGCAGCGGCCAGCGGCGTCGACTCGGTAGACGGTAGTGCCATGTCGTCGGTTCATTCGGTGTCCGGGATGGCCTCGCGCACCACGACGGCGCCGTAGTCGTTGATCGCCCGGTACCACAGTGATGACCCTGGCGCAGGCCTCGTCTGCAGTGACCAGCTTGCCTCGCTGTGCGGAGCCAGCATGTCGAGGGAAAGATCATCGTGGTCGCTGAACTGCCGCCAGGCACCGCCGATCAACGACACGTGGTAGTTCGAGGGGTTGTCGCACACCAGGCGCAGGTCGGGGCCAGGCGCCAGATGCCACTGAAGATTGGCGATGGCGTCGCCGGGTTCACCGGCGAGGCCCGTCGGACGATAGAACAGTTTCAGGCGTGTCAGGATGCCTAGCTGCAGTCGGTTGGTGGTCCCCTGGGGTAGCGGTGGCACCTCCTTGATGTTGAGCCAGTAGAGCGACTCCTGGTCGGACCTTTCCACGTCGCGAATGCGCAGGATACGCAGGGTCTGACTCTCACCGGGGTCGAGACGGAATACCGATGGCGTCACCAGAAATGGCGACTCGGCGTCCCGCGCCGGGCGCCCTCCGGCGTGGCGGTCGGCCCAGGCCTGGACCAGCACCGGGACACTATCCTGGTTTTCCAGCCGGAGCGTCTGCTCCCGCTGGGCCTCCTGATAGATGACGCGGGTGCCATTGATGGTGATGCTGGCCTCGGCCTTGTGGCCTGGCAACGCCGCGATCATGAGCGCAAGACACAGACTCAGACCCAGGCCGAGGGCGTGTATCACCAGTCGCTGCCACGCCCGCATGGCAAAGGGCGAGGCGCCGGGGCCTTCTATCGCGGTCATTGGTAGACAATCTCGATATTGCCGCTGGCCTTGACGGTGCCGGCGGTTACCGTGGCGGCGGTGGACTGGTACCAGGCGCTCAGGGAAATGACCGTCGTGTCATCGCCTGCCACGATGTCCACCGGCGGGGTGCTGTCGTTGTCGGCCGCCTTGACCCAATCGTCGTTGGCGTCGTAGACGGCGATCCCCACGTCCTTGGCAGTGCTGTCGCTGGTGAGCAGGAATAGCCCGGTGACCGGATCCACCTGGGTGTCATCTCCGGTAAAGCGCACCGAGACCTTGTTGCGGCCAGTGGTGCCGGCGGCGCATTTCAGCACGAGCTGGAAGGCCTTCTGGCCTGCTCGGGTGCCGGAGGCGCCGAAGGCGCTGGTGGACACCTTGGGTAGCGTCACGGTAGTGGCGGCCGTCGGTATGGTGCAGTTGGCCGCGACGATTTCGCCGGTGAAGCTGATGGTGCCGTCGGCGGCCTGGGCCGAGGTGCCGGCAAGCAACAGAGCGACAAGGCTCAGCCGGGCGATGGAGAAGTGACGGACGGGCATCGTGGTTTCCTCTTGTTCGGGGCAGTCGGCTTTTCACGGCGGTGGAGAAGGCCTGTGTGAGGGGATCGGGGAAAGGCTATTAGAAAAAGTAAAATTAGATTTGACGTAAATCAGTGCAGCGACGAACGAAGGCTGCAAGCGCTCGTTGTGGTCAATATGGCGTTCGGGTGGCAACGGTGGCGGCGTTGGGGGGCATCGAGAGGGCAATCGAGAGGTTGATCGAGAGGTTGATCGAGGGGGCGGTCGAGGGGGCGGTCGAGGGGGCCGGCGATGAGAAAAAGCCTTGCGGTGGTTCTTCTGCAACTTCGCTATGCTGTAACGGCCAACCCTGCGACGAATGGAACTCTCGAATGCCCGTTATCGGAAAACCGCTGATGCTTGTCCTGTGGCTATCGGTGGCCGTGTTGTTGACTGGATGCAGCGGCCTGCCCTCCCTGGAAGGGCGTAGCCAGACACAGCATCTGACGCTGGAGCAGGCCCGCGACACGGCGCTCGGCGAGATGCTGGCACCCTATGTGGATGCCCATCCCGGCAAGAGTGGTATCCATACACTGCGCAATCCCCACGACGCCTTTGCCGCACGACTGTTGCTGGCGGAAGCGGCAGAGCGGACCCTCGATGTCCAGTATTACATCTGGCACGACGACATCACCGGCTCGATGCTGTATCAGGCCATGCTGGACGCCGCCAATCGTGGCGTGCGCGTCCGCATGCTGCTCGATGACACCAACACCGCAGGGCTCGATGACAAGCTGGCGGCGCTGGATGCTCACCCCAATATCGAGATACGCCTGTTCAATCCCTTCGTGGTGCGCTCACCGCGGTTTATCGGCTACCTGACCGACTTTTCCCGGGCCAATCGGCGCATGCACAACAAGTCACTGACGGTGGACAACCAGGCCACCATCATCGGCGGGCGCAATATCGGCGACGAGTATTTCGGCGCCGGCGACAACGTGATGTTCGCCGATCTCGATGTCGTCGCCGTGGGGCCGGTGGTCGAGCAGGTCTCTGAAGACTTCGATCTGTACTGGGCCAGCCAGTCCTCCTACCCGGCCAGTCGGGTGCTCGACTCGGCGGGGCGCCAGGGGCTGGCACGCTTCGAGCAGGCCTCGGCGGAAATCGTCCGTACCCCTGATTCGCTGGAGTACCGGCAGGCGCTGGATGAAAGCCAGTTCATCGAGTCGATCGAGGACGGTAGCCTTGAGCTGGTCTGGGCCAACACCAGAATGGTCAGCGACGATCCGGCCAAGGGCCTGGGCCTGGCCGCCGATGAAGACCTGCTGACCGGACGCATACGTGGCCTGCTGGGGCCGCCCCGGGACAGCGTGCATCTGGTGTCGCCGTATTTTGTGCCGGTAGAGAAGGGCACTCGCATGTTCGCCGATCTAGAGGCGCGCGGCGTGGAGGTGACCATTCTGACCAACGCACTGGAGGCGACCGATGTGGCCGCGGTGCACGCCGGCTACGCCAAGCGGCGACGCGAGCTGTTGGAGGCTGGCGTCCGGTTGTTCGAGCTCAAGCGGGCGCCAGATGCGCCGGGGCGCAGCGAATCTGCCGGCCCCTTCGGCAGCTCGGGTGCCAGCCTGCACGCCAAGACCTTCGCCGTGGACGGCGATCGGCTGTTCGTCGGCTCGTTCAATTTCGACCCACGCTCAGCGCGACTGAATACCGAACTCGGCTTTATCATCGAGAGTCCGGAGCTCGCTCAGGAAATGCAGCGGGTGTTCAATACCGACGTGCTCGACAACGCCTACGAGGTCAAGCTGGACGAAGACGGCAGCATGATCTGGCTGGAGCGCACGCCGCAAGGGGTAGTGCAGTACGACGGCGAGCCCAACGTGGGCATCTTCCGCCGGGCGGCGGTAACCTTGATCTCGGTGCTGCCGGTGGAGTGGATGCTTTAGCGTCCCGAGCGGCAAGTGCCGAGATGCCAGGACAAGACTCGGCTCGACACGGCTCGATACAAAGACAGGACGGCCAGCATTGCGCTGGCCGTCCTGGTGTTATCTGGGGGAACAGGACGGGCTCTGATGCAAGTGGCGAAAGTCACCAACGCTGGCCAAGGGCCTGGCAGGAGCCAGTCTCAGGTGTCCTTGGAAAACGCCTCGAACAGTTCCTGGCCTGTCAGATTGCGGGTGTCGTTGCCGAAGTGGTACCAGTGGGGCTTCTCGTCGATGAAGATCTGGAGGTCGAACCGCCAGGCTTCTCCGCTGTCGATCAGGCCAACGGGCACCGAAGTGTGCTCGCCGTTCTTCAATCGGTAGAACAGGTGGGTGCCGCAGTGGCGACAGAAGGCACGCTCGGCCCAGTCGGACGATGAATAGAAGGTGACAGCCTCTTCGCCTTCGAGCGTCAGCTGACTGACCGACTCCAGTGCCAACAGCGGGCCGCCGCCCCAGGTTCGACACATCTGGCAGTGGCAGGCGCCGACGCTCTGCTGTTCAAGTGCTACCTTGAGTGTCACCGCACCGCACAGGCAGGTACCGCTCAGGCGCATGGCTTGGTCTGCTGTCGCGTTCATGGACCGTGCTCTCGTCAGTGGGGGCTACTCCCCAAGACTAGCAGAACTGTGCTGGATGACCGCCTTGAAGAAGGGGGTGAAGGCGGGGGCTTGAAGGCGGGGGCGTCAGCCCCCGCTTGCAGTGCCAGGCTTTATACGAAGAGCCAGCGAGCGATGGTTAGACAAGGCAAAAATCGGTGAGAAAGCGCAGTTTACCGGGTGTAAATGAGCATGTTGACCGGGCTGGCGCACCAGCCGGTTTTTAACGCCGTATTACCGAGCGCAGGCACTTTTCGTACAAGCCTTAGAGCCTGGCCAGTACCGTCTCGGCACTGGACGCCTCGATCACGCCGCGTTCGGTGTCGACGCCCAGATACTCGACCACGCCGTCGTTGACGATCATCGCGTAGCGCAGGCTGCGCACGCCCATGCCTGCGGTACTGGCATCCTTGTCCATGCCGATGGCTCGGGTGAAATCGGCGTTACCGTCGGCCAGCATGGTGATCGCTTCGGCGTTCTGGTCCTTCTGCCAGGCGCCCATGACGAAGGCGTCGTTGACCGCCAGACAGGCGACCGCGTCAGCCTTTTCCAGCAGCTTGTCGGTGTTGACCACGAAGCCGGGCATATGGGTGTTGGAACAGCCTGGAGTGAAGGCGCCGGGGACAGCGAACAGCACCACCTTGCGTCCCGAAAAGAAGGCGTCGGTGGTCAGTGACTCTGGACCCTTGTCGCCGTTGGTAAAGAGGGTCACGTCGGGCAGGCGTTCGCCGGTAGCAATGGTCATGAGGTCTCCATCAGGGTGTGGTGAAATCGCGTCGGTGATGGTGGTGTCCGAAGAGTGAAGACGCTCACTCTTCCAGCGGTGGCGTGGGACGCACCAGAATCTCGTTGACGTCGACATGGTGAGGCTGGGAGATGGCGTACATCACGGCGTTGGCGACGTCGCGATCTTCCAGAGCATGTTCCGGTGGTTCATCGAAGAAGGGGGTGTTGACCATGCCGGGCTCGATGAGCGTGACTCGGATCCCGCTGCCGCGCAGTTCCTCGCGCAGGTTGTAGCCGATGCCGGAGACCGCCCACTTGGTGGCACCGTACATGGAGCCGGGGATGGTGGTGCGCCCCGCTGCCGAGCCGGTCAGCAGGATGTGTCCGTGGCTACGCCTGAGCTCTGGCAGGCAGGCCTGGATGGTCAGCCCCAACCCGTACACGTTGGTCATCAGCATCGACTTCCAGCTTTCCGGGTCGGCCTCGCTGAAGCCGCCGGGAGAGCCACCACGTCCGGCGTTGGCGAACACCGCGTCGAGACGACCAAAGCGCTCGAGGGTCTCGTCCACCATGGTCTTCTGGGCCTCGATGTCGGTCACGTCGACGCCGACCGTCAGCACGTTCTCCGGTCCCAGCTCCTGAGCCAGGGCCTCGAGTCCGTCCTTCGAACGGGCCGCCAGGACGAGGTGATAGCCCTCTCGAGCGGCCGCCCTGGCCGTGGCGGCCCCGATGCCGCTTGACGCTCCGGTGATCAGCAACACTCGTTCTCGCATCGCTTCCTCCTGGTCTCTCGGTGACGGGGCTTGACGGGCTATCTCTGTATGATTGATTCAGCATGCTCGTCCATTGCCTTTGTTGCAATCCTTCGGGCGGCGTCTGCGACTTTCAAGGGGCATCTTTTCCCGGATATCGGGTAGCAGAAAAGGATGAGTCCTGTCGGATATTGGCGGACGGACCTGCACGGGAGGGGCTCGTCAGGCTGGGCCCGATACGAGAAGGCCCGGCAGGATGCCGGGCCCAGGTCGTCTTGCCAGGGGTCGCAACAGCGGACTCAGCGCAGCGACAGCGCGCCCCTTGTCTCGCCTGAGGCAGCCTGTTCGTAGGCGGCGGCTTCTTCGGCTTCGACCTCGGGGCTGAAGCGCACCAGCAGCGCGCACAGCGAGGCCAGGATCACCGCCGCGCCCAGGTAGAACAGCCCCTGCTGGTAGCTGATCGATTCGGAACGGAACAGGAATCCCGCCGCCACCGCACCGGCGTTGCCGCCGGCGCCGACGATACCGGCCACCGCGCCGAGGGCGCGACGGTTGATGAAGGGCACCACGCCGAAGGTGGCGCCTTCGGCCATTTGCACGAACAGACTGAACACCAGCATCAGGCCGATGGCCAGCGCCAGTACGTGCATCTGGGAGAAGAACATCAGTGCCACGCCCTCACACAGCATGGCGATGAACAGCCAGCGTACGCGACCCTTGAGCCCGGCGTTGCGGGCGAACAGGTCAGAGAAGACCCCGCCCATGGTGCGAGCGAACAGGTTCATCAGGCCGAACAGTCCGGCGATCATGCCGGCGGTGGCCAGGGTCAGGTCGAAGTTGTCGAAGAAGTAGATGGCAGCGATGTTGTTGATGGTGAGTTCGACGCCGAAACAGGCGGCATAGACCACGAACAGCGCCCACACGCGGATATCCCGGGCGGCGGCGCCGAAGGTGCTGGACATGGAGCCTTCGCCGGAGGCTTCCGGCAGCTCGCCGCGTGCGCGCAGGTCCTTGAAGTTGCCGTCGGGCGCGTCCTGGGTGAAGCGGTAGTAGCACAGACCGGCAATGAACATCACCACACCTGGGACCACCATGGCCAGGCGCCAGCCCAGGGTCTCGCTGACGCCCAGCATCAACAGGCCAGAAAAGATCAACGGCATCAGGATCTGGGTAGTGCCACCGCCCAGGTTGCCCCAGCCGGCGGAGGTGGCGTTGGCTGTACCCACCACATTGGGCGCGAACATCACCGAGGTGTGGTACTGGGTGATGACGAAGGAGGCGCCGATCGCGCCGATGGCCAGGCGGGCCATCAGAAAGGACTCGAAGCTGTCGGCGAAACCGATGCTCATCACCGGGATGGCGCCCAGGCACAGCAGCCAGGTGTAGGCCAGGCGCGGCCCGATACGGTCACACAGGACGCCGATGGCCAGGCGCACGATTACCGTGATGGCCACCGAGGCGATGATGGTGTTGCCGATCTGGGTCTTGGTTAGTCCGAGGTCATCTCTGACCACGGCCATCAATGGCGCGATGCCGAACCAGCCGAAGAAGCACAGGTGGAAGGCGAACCAGGAGAAGTGAAAGGCTCGCATCTGGGGAGTCGAGAAGGAAAACAGGCGAATCCTGTTGGCCTTGTTGCGCAGATTCATGAACACAGCCCTCGCTGGGTGGACGAACACTCGAACTTGTGTGGCCTTCGCCATTGAAGGTCGGGTCCGACGCACTCGTACCGCTGGGGCCTGGTCTACGTCTGGCTCTCGCTAACCACTACTAAGCAAGCGGGATGCCTGTTTTTATTGAAACCTCGTTATATCAACACCTTGTGGTTTTTATTCGGAATGGCACTTCAGCAGGATCGCATCATTGCGCTGCATCATTGTGCACTCGACACCGCCCCAGTGCGCCGACTTGGTGCCAAAGGGAGAAGGTAGAGGAGCGCAGCGAAGAGAGAAGGAGCAGGAAGAGAGAAGGAACAGGAAGAGAGAAGGGAGAGAAAGAGAAAGGAGAACGACTCAAGAAGATGTGCGAACAGAACTGCGAACAGAGATGCGAACAAAAAGAGAACAAGGAGGAGCGGTCACCCGCCGCTGGCGGGTGACGCCGACGCTGGAACTTCAAGCGACGGACTCAGTCGTTGAGGGCCAGGCGCTCACTGCTGTTCGGACAGCGCAGAAAGGCCGAATTGTTGAGCCAACGCTGGTCCGGGTAGTAGGTGAACAGGTACTGATTGTCGCGAATGCTGTTGATCAAGGGTACCGCCACCTCGGTACGTACCGCCGGACAGCCGTGGCTGCGGCCGATGCGTCCGGTACGGTCGATGAACTCCTGGCTGACGTAGTCCGCACCGTGCATCACGATGGCGCGATCGAAGGCGTTGTCGTTGACCCCCGGCTCAAGACCCTCGAGTCGCAGGGAATAGCCGTTGCTGCCTACATAGCTGTTCTTGGTGCGAAACAGTCCGATGCTCGACTGGTAGCTCTCGGGCACGTTGGAGAACAGCGTGGCCATGGCGTCGCCGGAGTTCTTGCCGTGGCTCACCCATTCGCGAAACATCAGCCTGGGCTGGCGCAGGTCGAAGACCCACAGGCGGCGTTCGGTTGAAGGCAGGGAAAAGTCGATGACCGCCAGGCGCTCGGCGCCGGGGTCGGCGCAGTTGAGCGCCCGTGCGGCCAGGCGCAGTACCCCCGGGTTGGCCTTGGGGGCGAGGCGGGCCAGGGTCTGTTCGAGCGATGTGGCTGACGGCGCATTCGCCCTGACGGATGTCCTGAGAAAGTCCTGAGCGAGCACAGGCGCCGCAAAAAAGGCACTTAGGGTCAATAATAAGAGGTAACGAAAAATCGAGAGACGAGGTGATGCATTGTCATGAGAGGAGCTTCGTGACATCTCTAGGCTTCCTGTCGGTGATGTCGCGGATACGCGAACAGGCGTTACGCAAGATCAAATAACGCGATACGCTAATACACAGAGCGGAGAAACATGATCTTCGCGCACGCTAGAAAAATCAGGTCGGCTCGGCGGAACCCGATACCGACGACTCTATTATGACAATACCGCCCAGGATGGCCAGTATTGACGTCATGTTGCAGGGAGTAGGTGCCATGTTTAGCCCAAATGTTCTATTGCGACTCATGCCAAGGAGGGGCGTCGCTGTAGCGCTTTGTTATGGTCTGCTGGTTACCCCGGTCTGGGGGGCAACGGCAAGCGACGGAGGCGACGTCAGTGGCGAGGTCGCCAACGGCCAGGGGCTTGCCAGCGATGCCAGCGTCGAGCAGAACCTTCAGGATCTCGACGGGGTCGTGCCGGGTCCCCTGGCCAACGAGTTGGTCGGCGCCTCCGAGATGGCGCAGCGATTCTACAGTCTGCGTGGCCAGCGTCCGGTGTGGACCGACATGGGCCGCGTGGAGGCCCTTGCCGACGGACTCAGGACGCTCGAGGACGATGGGCTCTCACCCTCGGACTATGCGCCCGACGCGCTGCTTGGCCAGGCCAGGGGGGCCGATCTCGAGACCCCCGGAGGCTTCGAGCTCGAGGCCACCGAAACGCTGCTGACCGCCATGGCCCACCTGCAACGTGGCAAGGTGGATCCACACCGCATCGACAGTGACTGGGAGGTCGATATTGCGCCACCGACGTTCGATCTGGTGGCGTTGTCGCGTGCCTTGGACGACGGCGATGTCGAGGCTGCGCTGGCGCTGGCACGGCCTCCTTTCGAGCCGTATCGTCAGCTAAGGGCCGCCCTGGCACGCTATCGCAACATCGAACGTCTGGGGGGCTGGCCACTGCTGCCGAGTCGCGAGACGCCGCTGCGTCCCGGCGATCAGGACACCGACGTCGCGCTGTTGCGCCAGCGCCTGGCGATGATCGGTGAACTGGAAGTGATGTCCGCCGACACCGGCCACTACCCGCACGTGGAACTCGAGGCCCCCGAAGCTGAGGTGTACGACAGCACCCTGGCCGAGGCGGTACGCCGTTTTCAGCGCCGCCACCTGCTCGCCGACGATGGGGTGGTCGGACCCAATACCCAGACCGCCCTCAATCTTCCGGTGGGCTTTCGCATCGATCAGATCCGCGCCAACCTGGAGCGTGCCCGCTGGCTGCTGCATGGCCTGCCGGACTCTTTCGTGCTGGTCGATATCGCCGGTTATCGGCTCAGCTACTTCCGCCCCGACGGCGACGTCTGGCGCTCACGTATCGTCGTCGGCCAACCCTACCGGCGCACGCCGACATTGCGTTCGGAGATTACCCACCTGACCCTCAACCCCACCTGGACGGTGCCGCCCACGATCTATCGTGAGGACATTCTGCCTCGAGTGAAGCGCGATCCGGGGTATCTGGCCAGCCGTGACATGGTGGCGTTATCACCCTCCGGCAAGCGCGTTGATCCCTATTCGGTCAACTGGTCGAGCCCCGGCGGGGTGATGCTGCGCCAGGGGGCCGGGCCTCGCAACCCCTTGGGGAGGGTCGTGATCCGTTTTCCCAATGACCACCTGGTCTACCTGCACGACACCCCGTCGCGAGGGCTGTTCAACCGTACTCAGCGTGCGCTGAGCTCAGGCTGTATCCGCGTGGAAGGGGTGGCGGAGCTGGCCCAGCTGTTGTTCGACGACTCGGACACCTCCGCCAACGTCGGCCGCCTGATCAACGACGGCAAGACCCGCAACGTGCGTCTGGATCGGCGCATTCCGGTGGTGCTCAACTACTGGACGGTGCAACCCGAGACCGACGGCCACCTGGCCTTTCGTCCCGATATCTACGACCGCGACCAGGCGGTGGTAACGGCGCTGGATGCCCCGGTCATCCTGTAACAGGCCTGGAGTATCCACGACGCCGCTCTCGCAAGCGGCGTCGTGCCTTGTGAGGGGGAGGGGCGGGCCTGTCAGTTTCGCGTTGTACAACGCTGTCTGGCTGGCGCATTATTTGCCTGCGAACCAAGCGCTTTTCAGACAAGATCAAACAACAACGACATGGAATGAGGCGAAGTCATGCAACGATGGATGGCGGTGGCAGCACTAGGCATGGTCAGTACCGGTGTCTGGGCGCAGGATGACGACAAGCTGTTTCTGTTCAACTGGACCGAGTACATGGACCCGGCGCTGGTCGAGGCCTTCGAGCAGGAGTTCGGGGTGGAGGTGGTGCAGAACTACTTCACCTCAAACGCCGAGATGTTCTCCAAGCTGGCCGCCGGTGGTGACGCTCAATACGACGTGGTGGTGCCCACCGACTACTACGTCACCCGACTGATCGACGCCGGCCTGGTGAGGGAGCTCGACGACCCGCGCATCCAGCAGGGGCGAGAGGATCTGATGGAAGCCTTCCGTCAGCCGCCCTATGACCCCGAAGAGCGCTACAGCGTGCCCTACCTGTGGGGCGTTACCGGTATCGTCTACGACACCAGCACCTTCGACGAGCTGCCGCACTCCTGGAGCGTGCTGTTCGACCCCGAGATCAATCCCGACCAGCCCTTCGCGCTGCTGGGTGGCGATCCCCAGGTATCACTCGGCATGGCCTGCGCCTACCAGGGAGCTGGGTTCGACTGCGTCGGTCAGGAGGCCTGGATCAACGCCGCCAAGCTGGTCAGCCAGACCCTGGAGCGGGGCAACTTCACCGGCTTCGTCGACAGTACCGCGGCGGTGGAGCAGGTGGCCCGAGGCGTCAGCGCAGTGGCGGTGACCTACAGCGGCGACGTGGACTACCGCAAGGCCGATTCTCCCGAGATCTATGGTGATCTGGCCTTCTTCGCCCCCGAGGAAGGCGCCCAGCTCGGCATGGACACCTTCGTGGTGCCGGCGAGAGCCCCTCATCCGCAGCTGGCCCAGGACTTCATCAGCTTCATGATGCGTCCGGAAAATGCCGCCAAGGCGGCGAACTATGCCTACTACAGAACCCCCAACGAGGCCGCCCTGCCGATGGTCGACGAGGCGCTGCGAGAGGCCTCCAGGCTCGATCCCGAGACCAGCGGTCACCTGGTGACCACGCCGCTGATCGAGGGGGAATCGCTGACCATGCTGCAGCAGCTATGGACCGAGGTGCGTTCACGTTGAGGTAGCCGTCCGGTCAAGGAATGGCGGTAAAAAAGCGGCCAGGCGACCCTTTCAGGGTAGCCTGGCCGCTCGCTTTTGCGCGGACGTCACCGCGCAAGGGGGCTCACCTCGGTGGACGTCAGCTCTTCAGCTGGTTGCCCACCGGCAGCTCCCGGATGCGCTTGCCGGAGGCGGCGAAGATGGCGTTGGTCAGGGCCGGCGCCACCGGGGGAAGCCCTGGCTCACCCACGCCGCCCATCGGCGCATCGGGATTGTCGACCAGATGGACACGCACCTCACGCGGGGCGTTGGCCTGGCGTGGCAGCAGGTACTGGTGGAAGTTGTCCTGTTCGATGCGACCGCCGCTTGCGCTGATCTCGTTCAGCAGGCCGATGCCGATGCCCATCACCACCGAGCCCTCCATCTGTGCACGGATGCGCTCGGGGTTGACCCTGGGGCCGCAGTCGAAGGCCACGTCCGCCTGGTGGACGATCACACTGCCCTGATCGTTGACCTCCACGTCCAGCACGATGGCGGTGTAGGAGCAGAAGCTGTGATGCACCGCCAGGCCCTGGCCGCGGCCTTCTGGCAACGACTTGCCCCAGTCGGCTTCCTCGGTCGCCCGCTCGATGACGCCACGCAGGCGACCGACATCGATGGTATAGCGCTCCGGGTCCTCGCCGTAGTTCCAGGTGGCGCCGACGGCCAGCGGGTCGATCTCGCGCGCCGGCCCCAGAAGTTCCAGCAGGTAGTCGCGATGATCGCGTCCGGCGGCTGCGGCGAGTTCGGCAACGAAGCTCTGGATGGCAAAGGCGTGGGGCAGGTTGACCACCGAGCGGAACCAGCCGATGCGCTTGTGCGCCGGGGCCTCGCCGTTTTCCAGCGATAGCGCGGGAATGTCGAAGGGCAGGGGCGTCAGGCCCATGCCGAGTTCGTAGGTCGCCTTGTACCTGGGGTCGTCCTGGAAGATCGACATGATGGTCGGCGCCAGGGTGCGATGACGCCAGCCCTGGACCTTGCCGTCGCTGCCAAGACCGGCTTCCAGGCGGTCCACCGACAGCGCGTGGAAGTAGGTGTGGTGAAGGTCGTCCTCGCGGGTCCACTGAAGCTGCACCGGGCGGCCGTCGAGGGCACGACTCAGGTGCGCCGCCTCCACCACGAAGTCGGGCTTGGCCTTGCGCCCGAAGCCGCCGCCCAGCAGCGTCTGGTTGACCTTGACGCTGGCGCCGTCGATGCCGAGCTGCTCGGCGACCTGGTCGCGGGCGCTCTGCGGGTCCTGCACCGGCGCCCAGGTCTCGGCACCGTCTGCGCTTACCCGGGCGATGGCCACCGGTGGTTCCATGGTGGCATGGGCCAGGTGAGGCATGTAGTAGGTGGCGCTGTGGCGGGACTCGGCGTCGGCCAGCGCCGCCTCGATATCGCCGCTGGCTCTGAGCACCTTGCCGGGGGAATCGGCGCGCTGCTCGAGCATCTCGCGGTAGCTTTTGGTGTCGTAGCCGGCGTTGGCGTCGAGCCCTTCGGTATTCCACTGGATCTTGAGCGCCTTGCGTCCTTCGATGGCCGCCCAGGTGTTGTCGGCGATCACCCCCACGCCGCCGAGCGGGTGGAAGGACGACGGCTGGGAGGTGCCCTCGAGCCTGACGGTCTTGATCACCCCGGGAATCTTGAGCGTCTCGCTGTCATCGACGCTGGCGACGCTTGCACCCAGCACATCGGGGCGCGCGATCACCGCGTAGGCCATGTTCGGCAGGCGCATGTCGCCGCCGTAGACGGCCTTGCCGCTGACGATGTCCTCACCATCCACCGCAGGGGCGCGCTCGAGGTTGCCGTTATCACTGTCGTGGCTGGGGCCGAGGGACTTGCCGATCAGTCGCCATTCGCTTTCTGGCTTGAGCGAGAGGGTGTCTCGAGAGGGGATATCGAGCTCCCTGGCCGCCGCCGCCAGCTCGCCGAAGCCGAGTTCGCGCCCGCTAGGCGTGTGGACGATGACGTGGACGCCGGCCTGGCATTCGTCTACAGGTACGTCCCAGCGCTGGGCGGCGGCCTGTTCCAGCATCCGACGGGCCGACGCGGCGGCCCGCCGCATGGGATCGAACCAGTGGCGCATGCTGCGCGAGCCGTCGGTGTCCTGGTTGCCGTAGGTGTCGGAATCCCCCGGTGCCTGGGTAGCCTTGACCTTGCTCCAGTCGGCACCCAGCTCATCGGCGGCCACCATCACCAGGCTGGTACGGATGCCCTGGCCCATCTCGGCGCGATGGTTGGTCACGGTGACGCTGCCGTCCTCGTCGATCTGGATGAACACGTTGGGATTGTCGACCCAGCCGTAGGCCATGCCGGCGGCGCCGTACTGCTTGTCCTCGGCGGCGGCGGCCAGGTCCCAGCGGGCGGCTACCACCAGCGCGCTTCCGGCGGCCAGTCCCTGGAGAAAGCGTCTGCGGCTGACGTTGGCCAGCAGCAGCGTATCGACGGTACGGTTCATGCCTGCTCCTCCTGTCCGGCTGCACGATGGATCGCGGTACGGATCCGGTTGTAGGTGCCGCAGCGGCAGATGTTGCCCCCCATGGCGCTGGCGATGTCATCGTCGCTGGGGTTGGCGTTGTCCTTGAGGAAGGCGGTTGCGCTCATGATCTGGCCGGCCTGGCAGTAGCCGCACTGGGCCACGCCGACATCCAGCCATGCCTCCTGCACCTTGCTGCCGACAGCGTCGGTGGCCATGGCCTCGATGGTGGTCACGCGCTTGCCCGCGGCCGCCGCTACCGGCGTGACGCAGGAGCGCACGGCGGCGCCGTCCAGGTGAACGGTGCAGGCGCCACACAGCCCCATGCCGCAGCCAAACTTGGTGCCGGTCAGATTCACCACATCGCGCAGCGCCCACAGCAGCGGCATCTGCTCGGGCACGTCCAGTTCATGCTGCTGGTCGTTGATCGTCAGGGTTATCACCGTTCACCTCCTGGTGCTTGTTGTTGTCGATGCGCTCTTTGTTGGCGCTGTGCTCTTTGTTGGCGCTGCGCTCTTTAGTGTCGATGCGCTTGCGATATCGCTGCGCTCTTCACTGGCGCCGCACTGGTCGTTGTCGCCATGTTTGCCGTTGCCTTAGCGTGTCACGGTCGAGGCTTTGCCCCTGCAGCTGATCATAGGCAATTTACCTGCAACTTATTGTTCCACTTTGGGCCGAAGTCGGCGCCCTTGGCTAAGCGTACTTAGGTGCACGAGTGCCGTAGCACGGCCTCGGCTCTGCCGACCGAAAACGCCAGCGGGGAGAAGGGGCCAAAGGAATGCGCGAGCGCAAGATCGGTAACAATGCGACTGGCAGAAAATCGACAGGTGGGGAGAAGAGACAGGAGGGGAAAGAGGTTAGGGACACGCCACCCGAAGGCGGGTGGCGTGAAGGATCGATCAGTTCTGGTCGACGCGATCCTTGGCGGCGCTGAAGCCCATCAGCGACACGTTGAGGTCCTGACGCTGGCCGCGCGGGTTGACGATGCTGACGGTGGCGGTGCTGCCGGCCTTCAACTGGTTGAGCAGTTGCGGCTGCAGCGGGATGTCGGCACGGCAGCCCTGGGGCACACACACCTGGTAGGGCATGCCCACCGGCTCATTGGTATCGACCTTGAGCTGCAGGCCTGGGGCCAGACGTACGCCCAGCGGAACCAGGAAGGTCATGGCAGAACCGTCCAGCTGAGCAGGGTTGCCGACCACGACCCGAAGGACCGGCTCGCCATCGGCACCATTGACCAGCTGGGTCATGGAGCAGGAGCCGTCGGACGGGTTGACCGGGCAGTTGACCTCCCAGGACTGGAAGGTTTCGGTGTTGACGGCGGGTCCGGCATTACCGGTGCTCTGGGCGAAGGTCAGCGGCGACAGCGCCAGCAGGCTCAGCACACCGGCGGCACGCAGGCCGGACGCAAGGCGATTGAACATAAACGGCAGGCTCCTTTCCAAATCCATTGGCAGACAAAGGCTCGGGGCATAGTTCAACACGGAATGGGGCCTGTTGGCGACTGTCGCGAGGGGTTAAGGGCACTGACCACGGCGCCATGTCGGATTTTCTCTTTTTCCCAGCCCAGCCCAACCCAGCCCAGCCCAGCCCAGCCCAACCCAACCCAACCCAACCCAACCCAACCCAACCCAACCCAACCCTACACAAGACCCGGTCGACCTCTGATAGCGTGGAAGCAGGAGCGACTGCGGGATCGATCGAGAGATCGACAGCGGGATCGACTAGGCGCTGTCCGAAAAGTCGACGAGCGAAGGTTAGACAAGGCAAAAATCGGTGAGACAGCGCAGTTTACGGGGTGTAAATGAGCATTTTGATCCGATTTTTAACGCCGTATTACCGAGCGCAGGCACTTTTCAGACAAGCCCTAGAGTGGGGCGAGATCCTCGTAGCTCGCCTCCAGCACGATCCCGAAGTGCTCTTCAAGCGCCGCCAGATAGGCCGCGCCCGGGGGCAGGAGCTGTTCGCTTGTCGTGTCCCCGCGTCGGATCTTCAGCGTGAAGTCGGAAAGGCTGATCTGGCCTTCGGGGGTGGCCAGCGCGGCCATGCGCGAGGTGGTGAAGTGCAGGCCTGGCCAGGTGGAGGTGAAGTGATTGGCCATCTGAATATCACCTTCGCAGACCGTGGTGAAATCGACGCTATAGAGGTCGACCCACTGGGCTCCCATCAATGATTGCAGCATGATCCCGTAGCGAGCGTTCTCCACCAGTCGTAGTGTCTGGTCTCCGATGTGGAGCGGGGTGTCCGGGGTCAGCGGGATCGGGGCCCGGGGCGTATTGGTGCCGAAGCCGGCGTCGACCAGCCATTGGCGTTTGTCCAGCGTCACCAGCGATACCTGATGACTGCGCCCGGTGGGGGTTCCCGACAGATGCACACGTCCCAACAGGGCCCTGGCCTCGAATCCGAAGGCCTCAAGTGCCATCAGCAACAGGCCGTTGAGCTCGAAGCAGTAGCCGCCCCGGCGTTGACCGATGAGCTTGGCCAGAATGCCCTGAGCACTGACATCCACGCCGCAGCCCAGGCAGATATCGAAGTTCTCGAAGGGCAGCGAGGTGAGCTGGGCGCGATGCAGCGCGCGCAAGCACTCGGCAGACACCTCGACGGGTTGCACAAGGCCGATACGCTCAAGGTATTGGTCGCAGGGAAAGTCCGAGAGGGGCATGGGCGGTTACGCGTAGCAAAGTTCGGTTTAGCCTAGTGCGAGGGCAGCGGCCTTGCCAGCCTTCGCGCGTCGTCACCACGCATGCGGACAGGCTCGGTCGCTTGCCTGCCTGCCCGGCACAGCGCAACAGCCGTGCTAGGATGACCGATCCTTTTTCGATCGCTTGGGGGCTTGGCATGGAGGAGATGGGGCTGCGATGGCTCGCCGGGCAGGCCGTCAGCCTGGTGGCGCTCACGCTCTGTGTGATCGGCTTCGCCAGCCGGCATGACGACAAGCTGTTGGTATTGCTGCTGGGAGCCAACCTGGCCTTCGCGACCCAGTTTGCCCTGCTGGGGAGCTGGGTAGCCGCGTCGATCTCGGCCCTGATCATCCTGCGCATCGCTCTGGCGCGACGCTTTCCCGGCAATCTGGCGATCATGCTTGGCATGTTGCTCGCCACCTTGCTGGTAGCGGCGCTGACCTGGAGCGATGCGCGTGATCTTCCTGCCCTGGCGGCAGGGCTGCTTGGCACCTTTGCCATGTTCATGCTCAGAGGGGTGGCGATGCGTCTGGTACTGGCCGGCGCCGCCTTCTGCTGGATCATCAGCAATCTGCTGGCAGGTTCGCTGGGTGGCACTCTGGCCGAGACGCTGATCTTCGCCACCAACATCATCACCATCGTGCGCCTGAGGCGCCAGGCCTCGGTCGCCGCCCACTGATACTGGCGCCTGCCGTCGATTCCTTGTGGTGGACGCGAAACGGTCACGGAATTGACATCCTTGTCTCGTATATATGAAATTCCATATATCCTGAGGCGCCCCCGATGACGATGTCACAAGAGTCCCGCAAGCAACGCGTGCTGTTTCTGTGTCACGCCAATTCCGCTCGCTCGCTGATGGGCGAGGCGCTGCTGCGCCACCTGGCCGGTGATCGCTTCGATGCCTTCAGCGCCGGTACCGAGCCGGACGAGCCGCATCAGAAGACGCTGGCCGCGCTCAAGGAGCAGTCCATCAGCACCGAGGGGCTCGCCAGTCAGTCCCTCGACAGCTTTGAGGGACAGCACTTCGATGCCGTCATCGTGCTTTGCGACAAGGCCCAGGAAACCTGTCGCGACTGGGAGGGCAGTCGCGACGAGCATCTCTATTGGGATATCCGCGATCCCCGTGGCATCGAGCGTGACAACGCCTACGCCCAGGCGCTTCAGGAAATCCGCGTGCGCCTGATGCTGTGGCTGCAGATCAAGGATCGTGATCGCGCCCGCCACCTGGCCGACGATTGATGGCGCAACCCTCTGTCGGCAGAGCCTGGCGGGTGCCGAGGCGCGATACTCACTTTCTAAAGCGAGACTTTCATGACACTACGTATCGGTATCAATGGTTTCGGACGGATCGGCCGCCTGGTGGTTCGCAGTCTGTGGCCGCGTATCGCCGCCGGGGAGGTCGACCTGGTTCGCGTCAACGATCCCGGTGGTGACGCCGCCACCTTCGCCCACCTGCTGGAGTTCGATTCGGTGCACGGCCACTTTTCGCCTGAGGGCGGGATCAATGGCGAGGGCGAGCAGCTGAACCTCGACGGTCGCGCGGTGGCCTTCAGCGGAGCAAGCGTTCCGGCCGACGCGGACTGGTCCGGCTGCGACGTGGTGATCGAATGCTCTGGCAAGCACAAGACCCTGGACAGGCTTCAGGCCTATCTCGACCAGGGCGTGCAGCGCGTCGTGGTCAGCGCGCCGGTCAAGGAGGAGGGCGTGCTCAACGTGGTCATGGGGGTCAACGACGATCTCTACGAGCCCGAGCGTCACCGCATCGTCACCGCCGCCAGTTGCACCACCAACTGTCTGGCCCCGGTGGTCAAGGTGATTCAACAGCGTTTCGGTATCCGTCATGGCTCCATGACCACGGTGCATGACATCACCAACACCCAGACCATCCTCGACGCGCCTCACAAGGACCTGCGTCGGGCGCGGGCCTGTGGCATGAGCCTGATCCCGACCACGACCGGGTCGGCCAAGGCGATCACCGCGATCTTTCCCGAGCTCGAGGGCAAGCTCAATGGCCACGCCATACGCGTGCCGCTGGCCAATGCCTCGCTCACCGACATGGTCTTCGAACTTGAACGCGAGGTGACGGTGGATGAGGTCAACGCCGCCCTGCGCGAGGCCGCCGAAGGGGAGCTTGCCGGCATTCTCGGCTACGAGGAGCGCCCGCTGGTGTCCATCGATTACCGCACCGACCCGCGCAGCTCGATCATCGATGCGCTGTCGACCATGGTGGTCAACGCCACCCAGCTCAAGCTATACGCCTGGTACGACAACGAGTGGGGCTACGCCAACCGCACCGCAGAGCTGGCGCTGAAGGTGGGTCGTGGCTGAATCGTTGATGGCGCGGGTGAAGGCGCTGCCCTTCGAAATCCGCCAGTACCTGCTGATCACCGGCAACTACTGGGCCTTTACCGTTACCGACGGCGCCCTGCGCATGCTGGTGGTGCTGCACTTCCACCAGTTGGGCTATTCGCCCCTCGAGGTGGCGATGCTGTTCCTGTTCTACGAAGCCTTCGGGGTGATCACCAACCTGGTGGGGGGCTGGCTCGGGGCACGGCTGGGGCTCAATCGCACCATGAACCTGGGACTCGCTCTGCAGATCGTGGCGCTGGCCATGCTGATGGTGCCGTCCTCGGCGCTGAGCGTGGCCTGGGTCATGGCGGCCCAGGCATTGTCGGGCATCGCCAAGGACCTCAACAAGATGAGTGCCAAGAGCGCGGTCAAGGTACTGGTGCCCGCCGAGAGTGCCTCGGCAAACTCCACCCTGTATCGCTGGGTGGCGATCCTGACCGGCTCCAAGAACGCGCTGAAGGGAGCCGGTTTCTTCCTCGGCGGCCTGCTGCTGACGCTGATCGGCTTTCGTGGTGCGGTCATCGTCATGGCGGTGATGCTGCTGGCGGTGCTGGTCCTCTCGCTGGTTCGCCTCAAGGCCGATCTGGGGCGCGCGAAGCGCAAGCCCAAGTTCTCCGAGATATTTTCCAAGTCCCGCGCGATCAATGTCCTGTCGGCCGCGCGCCTGTGTCTGTTTGCCTCCCGGGATGTCTGGTTCGTGGTGGCCTTGCCGGTGTTTCTCTATGACCAGCATGGCTGGAGCCACTGGACGGTGGGCGGGCTGCTGGCGATCTGGGTGATCGGCTACGGGGGTGTCCAGACCCAGGCGCCCCGGCTGACCTCGCTGATGGCAGGAAGCCAGCGACGCACGACGGTATTCTGGGCGCTGGCCCTGGCGGGGCTGCCAGCCCTGCTGGCGGTGCTGCCGCTGGCTCAGGTGGGCTGGCTGGTGGTAGGCCTGTTGCTGTTCGGGGTGCTGTTCGCCATCAATTCGAGCTGGCACAGCTACCTGATCGTGCACTACGCCCGCGCCGAGGGTGCCTCCATGGACGTGGGCTTCTATTACATGGCCAACGCCATGGGGCGCCTGCTCGGCACCTTGCTGTCGGGCTGGCTGTATCAAAGCCAGGGGCTGTCGGCCTGCCTGTGGGTGTCGGCGGCGCTGGTGCTGGCCAGCGCCCTGATGGCACTGGCCTTGCCCGGCGATGGTCAGCCTGAGCCCGCAGCCGCTGACGACGAGGCAAGGCCCGCTTAGGGCTTGTCTGAAAAGTGCCTACGCTCGGTAATACGGCGTTAAAAATCGGATCAACATGCTCATTTACACCCCGTAAACTGCGCTGTCTCACCGATTTTTGCCTTGTCTAACCTTCGCTCGCCGACTTTTCGGACAGAGCCTAGGATAGTCGGCCCGCGGAGGAACCCCGTGGCGCTGAACGAAGAAAGCCGCTGCCCAGGGAAAAAAGATGAACAGGCAAAGATGAACAGGAAACGCCGATGATGTCGCTGGACCCGTTACGCCTCTACAAGTGCCTGTCGGAAGAGACGCGCCTGTCGATCATGCTGTTGCTGCTGCGGGAAGGAGAGCTCTGCGTCTGCGAAATGACCGCGGTGCTCGAGGTGTCGCAACCCAAGGTGTCACGCCACCTGGCAGAGCTGCGTCGCTGTGGTTTGCTCCAGGATCGTCGCGATGGCCAGTGGGTCCACTACCGGCTGAGCGCCGAGCTGCCCGACTGGGCGCTCGACTGTCTCGAAGCCGGCGCCCGTGGGCGACGGGCCGAGCTCGAGGCATTGCACGAAGGACTGGCCAGGATGGGGGATCGTCCGCAGCGCTGCGAGAGCCTCTGCTGAGGCGCTGTCGCCTTCCAGGGTGACTCCGGGTCGCCTTGGCCGTGCCCTGAAAAGACGCAGGCAACTTGCCTGTATTACAAGAAGAGGGCCTACACTGAAGCTGTGCACCGGCATGTTAATTCTCATGCTAATCAATTAACATGCCGGCCACTTAAACGATTCAGCGCAAGGACCTTGGATCATGATCATCTACTCCCTCATCTTGTTGTTGGTGGGGCTTTCGCTATTGGGGGGCGGCGCATGGCTGGTCACCCTGGGTGGAAGCTGGTACTACGCCCTGGCCGGTCTGGTGCTGATCGCGGTGGGCGCCATGGCGCGCTCCCGTCGCGTGCCGGCGCAGCTGCTTTACGCCGGGCTGCTTATCGCCACGGCCGCCTGGGCCCTCTGGGAATCCGGCTACGACTGGTGGCCGCTGGCCACCCGCATGGGCCTGTTGATGCTGCTAGCCATTCCGCTGCTGTGGCCGTCGCGTGCCGGCAAGCGCCTGGGTACGGCGGTGCTGCTGCCGGTCTGGGCGGTGCTGGGTGTAGGCCTGCTGGGTAGTCTGGCGGTGGATGCCCATCGCATCGAGGGGCGACTCAACGAGGACGAGATCGTCCAGTCACCCGAGCTTGGCGATTCGCCGGAGGCGAGCTGGCACGCCTACGGTCGCAGCAACCTGGGTCAGCGCTACTCGCCGCTGGACCAGATCACCCAGGATAACGTCGGCGAACTGGAACTGGCCTGGCAGTATCAGACCGGTGACAGGAAGGGCCCTGACGACGTCGGGGAGACCACCTACGAGGCCACGCCACTCAAGGTGGGCAATGCGCTGTTTCTGTGTACGCCGCACAACTGGCTGGTGACGCTTGACGCCGATAGCGGCGAGAAGCTTTGGCAGTATGACGCCAAGGTGCCGGCGGAAAGCTCACGCCAGCACCAGACCTGTCGTGGCGTCTCCTACCTGCCGCCGGCATCCGGCGATGGCGATAGCCTCGACGTCGCGGCGGCGAGCCAGCCGGCCGAGGCGCTGGAGCCGATCCAGTGCGACGCCCAGCTGTTCATGCCGACCTCCGATGCGCGCCTGCTGGCCGTCGATCCGGCCACCGGTGCCCGCTGCGCCAACTTCGCCGACAACGGCGAACTGGACCTGATGCACAACATGCCGTTCACCCAGTCCGGCTTCTACTACTCGACCTCGCCCCCCGTGGTGGCCAATGGCCTGGTGGTGGTAGCCGGGGCGGTCAATGACAACTACGCCGTCGATTCACCCTCCGGCGTGATCCGCGCCTACGACGCCAGGACCGGCGAGCTGCGCTGGAACTGGGATTCCGGCAACCCGGACGAGACCGCGCCGATCGGCGAGGACGAGACCTACGCCACCAGTTCCCCCAACAGCTGGGCGGTGGCCAGCGCCGACGAAGAGCTGGGGCTGATCTACTTCCCGATGGGCAACCGGACCCCGGACCAGCTCGGCCACTTCCGCAGTGAGGCCGAAGAGAAGTTCGCCACCTCGGTGGTGGCGCTGCGTCTGGACAGCGGCCAGGTGGAGTGGGTCCAGCAGTTCGTCCACCACGACCTGTGGGACATGGACACCCCGGCGCAGCCGAGTCTGGTCGACCTGGAGACCGACGAGGGCATGCAGCCCGCGCTGGTGGTGCCGACCAAGCAGGGGGACGTCTACGTCCTCAACCGCGCCACCGGCGAGCCAATCTTCCCGATCACCGAGGAGCCGGCACCGCAGGGCACCATCGAAGGCGACTACGCGGCACCGACCCAGCCCAGGTCTGCCCTGAGCTTCCGTCCGCCGAAGCTGCGCGAGGCCGACATGTGGGGAGGCAGCCTGATCGACCAGATGGTCTGCCGTATCCAGTTCCGCTCGCTGCGCTACGAGGGTCAGTACACCCCGCCGTCCGAGCAGGGCACCATCGTCTTCCCTGGCAACTTCGGCGTCTTCAACTGGGGTAGCCTGGCGGTGGACCCCAAGCGCCAGGTGATGTTCGGCATGCCGCTGTATCTGGCCTTCACCAGCACTCTGGTGCCCAAGGACGGCGCCGAACTCGGCGAGACCAACCAGGGTGAGCAGGGGCTCAACGAGAACGCCGGTGCCGACTACGCGGTGGAGATGAAGCCGTTCCTGTCGCCGCTGGGCATTCCCTGCCAGCAGCCGCCCTGGGGCTACGTGGCCGGCACCGACCTGCGTACCGGTGAGGTCGCCTGGCAGCACAAGAACGGTACCATCGAAGACATGACAGCGCTGCCGCTGCCCTTCGAGATGGGGGTGCCGGGTATCGGCGGTCCGATCATCACCGACGGAGGAGTAGCCTTCCTGGCGGCGTCCGTGGACGACTACTTCCGTGCCTACGACCTGACCACCGGCGAGCAGCTGTGGGAGTCGCGGCTGCCAGCCGGCGGCCAGGCCACGCCGATGACCTACCTCAACAGCCAGGGCGAGCAGATGGTCGTGCTGGTGGCCGGGGGGCATGGCTCGATCGGCACCACCATCGGTGACTACGTGATGGCCTACAAGCTGCCGGATCAGGCGTCACAATAGGCGAGCAGGGAGGGGAGCCGAACATTCGGCTCCTGCCCTGAAACAACGCCATTGCAGCAAGAGCCCCCGTCGGATGCCCGTCGGGGGCTCTTGCTTATGTCACAAGGTGGCCGACAAGGGTGCGGCAAAACACCCGCTACCGGCCATAATAAAAGATTCAGATAATGGGGATCTTTGTGCCGCTTCGGGATCGTGTGTCCCGACGGCCTACCGCCAGGGACAGGGAGAAACGCATGTCAGATATCGCCCTCTACGTGATGATCTACGCGGCCGTGCTGTTGTCGATCTATCAGGTCTACTACATCTACTACGAGCAGCACTTTGCCGACTTCGAAAAGCGTCCCGGAATGGACGCCGAGGCGCTTGAGGAGCTGTCGCGGCTGGCCGAGCAGGCCAGGAATACCGGTGATCGCGAGGCCTTTGCCCGGGCGGTGAACGAGCGCTTCGATGGCCGCGTCGACCCCAGGGTAGCGCTGGCGGCCTTTTCCCGGGACGACGAGCCGGTCAATGCCGCCATGCTGCTACGCCGCCGTCGCCAGATCGTCACCAATGGGCGCATCATGGTCCGCCATCTGGCCAGCTGGACGACCCGCCCGCCGAGCCGGGACCTGCGTGGCACCCTGATCATCGTGATCATCGCGCTGTGCCTATCGGTGCTGGGGCTGGGTGGGCTCAGCGTCTATACCATCGGCTATCGACTGGGCTCACCGGCGTTCGCCTGGGCCAACGATCCCGCCATCCTGCTTTCGTTGATCGCGCTGTTGATCGTCGCCACCCACCTGGTCTACAAGCTGGACGTCTACCTTCACGATCTCTACGAAATTGGCAGGCTGAATCCGCACTTTCGCTAGGGCTTGTCTGAAAAGTGCCTGCGCTCGTCGACTATTCGGGCAGTGCTCCAGGCGTCGCCGTATCTGCCGTCTTCCAGTGCCACAAGGCTAGCCGTCTTCCAGCACCACCAGGCCGTAGCTGCCGAGCTCCGGCAGTCCGCCTGCACTGGTGCGCAGGGATAGACCACCGTCCTCGGCGACATCGAAGGCCATCACCTGGCCGGTGTTGCCGACCAGCTGATAGAGGGTGTCGCCGTCGGGGCTCAGCGCCATGTCCGAGAAGAACAGCAATTCGCCGTCGTCCTTGTAGGCGGTGGCATCCTCGAGGGCGATGCTGCCGTCCGGTTTGACGCTGTAGCGGCTGATGGAACTCGACAGGGCGTTGGCGGTGTAGAGGGTATCGCCGTCGGCGTTCAGCGCGACCCAGCAGTTGGCGAACTCGCCTCCTTCCATGGCGGCGCCGGTCAGGGCGTCGGCGGTCTTCAGGGTAAGTCCGCCCTGATCATCCAGCACATAGCTCGAGACCGAGCTGGTCTGCCAGCTGTAGAGCGGGCTCTGGGGTACCTTGTCGGCCTCCTCACGCAGGCCGAACTCCGGCGTCAGGAAGCGTGCCTCCGACATCAGCAGGGTCTCGCCCTGGTCCCCCTGGCCGATGGCGAAGCCCACCGGTATGGCGTGGAAGCGTTCGGCCGGCGCACGCGGGCTGTCCACGCTGGCGATCGGATCGGCGGAAAGACCATCGTCACTGACCGCAAAGCTGTGAATCTTGCCGGTCACCAGCTCGTTGACGATGACGAAGGCTCCGGAACGCGAGAAGGCGATGGTCGAGGGGCGGGCGCCCAGGTCGCGCCGGCTGCCCTGGATCGCGATCAGTCCTTCGGGGGTGTGGCGATACAGCGCGATGGAGCCAGCCTGATTGCTGTCACCCACGCTGGCGGTGGCGACCAGGTGGCCGTGGATGGCGACAGAAATCGGGAAACGGTCCGAGGCCGTCACGCTGTTGACGGCCTGAAGGCTGCCGTCGGGGGCGCGGTTCATCAGGCTGAGGGTACCGTCGCCTGGGTTGACCGCCACCATCCAGCCGCCGTCCGCGGAGGCCGCGATGGCGTTGGCGGAGATCAGGGGGTCATCGCCGTTGGCCAGCGGGTGGTCAGGGTTCTTCTCCAGAGCCGGAATCTCCAGATCACCGGTACCAAGGCCCCCGGTGGGATACTCGGAGGCTAGGGAAAGCGTGCCGTCATCGTCGGCATGGAAGGCGGCGACCGAGTTGCCTTCGGTCTTGTTGGTGACCACGTAGATCGTTTCTGCCGCCAGGCAGGTGGACAGCGGGGCAAGTGTCAGCAGCATCAGGGTGGGCAGGCGTAGCGTCATGGGCGGGGCTCTCCATGGGAAGGGACTCTCGATAGCTGTCTCTTACCTTAGGGCAGTCCTGCAGCGGTGCTCTTCATGGCTGTGCCTTGCCACAACACGGCCGGAAAAAAGGTCGATGCGATGCCTCGATGCGCGATCTTGCAAGGTTTGTGGTGCGCCAAAGAAGAGCGCCGACATCCCGGGATGTCGGCGCTGTGGGCAGGGGCTGTAAACCGCGACGCTCTGATCGGAGGCGCCGCGGTCAGCGCTCAGTTTTCCTTGAGCTCCAGGTCCGGTACTTCGACCTTGAACAGGCGGGTCAGATAGAGCAGGTAGGCAAAGCCGACGGCGACCCAGGTGAGGCCCACCTGGAAGGTGTTGAGCGACAGACTCGACCACAGCCAGATGGTCAACAGGAAGCCGACGCTTGGCATGACGCCGTAGCGCAGCAGGTTCTTGGGTTGCATCAGGTGCTCATCCACCAGGTAGTGCTTGATCACCGAAAGGTTGACGAAGGAGAAGGCGACCAGGGCGCCGAAGCTGATCATGGTGGCGGCCAGCTCCAGGCTGATGACCAGCGCCATCAGCGAGATGGCGCCGACGATCAGGGTCGACCCCAGCGGAGTGCCGTAGCGCTGGCTGAGCTTGCCGAAGACCTTGGGCAGGACCTGGTCGCGGCCCATGGCGAACAGGATCCGGGAGACGCTGGCCTGGGCGGCCATGGCCGAGGCGAAGCAGCCTGCTACATATGCAGCGGTGAAGAAGGCGACCAAAAAGCCCCCGCCGGCGCGGCGCATCACGTCCACCGCGGCCGAGTCGGCGCTGCCGAAGTTGTGATAGTCGGGGAACACCAGATGCCCGACCCAGGAGGCCAGAATGAACAGGCCGCCGCCGATCAGGGTGCACAGCATGATGGCGCGGGGGATGTCGCGCTTGGGCTCGCGGGTTTCCTCGCACAGGGTAGAGACGGCGTCAAAGCCAAGAAACGACAGGCACAGGATGGCGGCACCACCGACGATGGTGGTCCACTGGAGCCCTTCGCTGTGGAAGGGCGCCAGCAGCGAGGGGGCTTCGCCACCGGCGATGACCTTCAGCGAGATGGCGATGAAAGTGGCCAGAAAGACGAACTGAAAGCCGATGATGATCAGATTCATCTTGGCCACCAGCTTGATGCCCAGGATGTTCAGTGCGGTCACGGCGACGATGGCTCCTACCACCCAGACGCCCTGATCGATGGCGGGGAAGACCTCCTTCATGTAGATCCCGATCACCAGGTAGTTGATCATCGGCAGGAAGATGTAGTCGAGCAGCAGCGCCCAGCCCACCATGAAGCCCACACGGCCACCGAAGGCGCGGCGTGTGTAGGTGTAGGCGGAGCCGGCGGTAGGGTAGTGCTCGACCATCTTGCCGTAGCTGTAGGCGGTGAAGAACATCGCCGCCAGGGTGATCACGTAGGCCATGGGCACATGGCCGCCGGTGGTTTCGGTGACCACGCCGTAGGTGGTGAATACGGTCAGGGGCACCATGTAGGCGAGGCCGAAGAACACCAGGGCAGGCAGGCCAAGGATGCGCTTGAGGCCGCTGTCCTGGCCGTCGGGGGCCTCGGGGAGGCTGGAACGTCGTTGTTGTGTCATGGGTCGGTTCCTGTTGTTGCTGTTGTTGTTCTGAGCGCTGCTCAGGGCGTGGTTTACCGCCCGTTCCAGGTTGCCGTCGTCGATGCGGTCTGGCGGCTGCGTCGGGGGAGACGTTTCGCCGAACCGTGCACGGTCCCCGTGGCAAATCAGTATGGAAAACCGGCGGTGCTCGCGTGGCGCCGACGCCCGTCCGGGACAAGCGACCTACTGATGTCGTACGGGGCGTCGAGCGTTTTCGTCGAATCGGTCGTGCCTTGAGCCTTGTTCCTTGTGTCTTGTGCCGTGTGCCGGGGCTCAGGCGTTGTCGAAGCCCTTGAGCACGTTGATCGCATTGACCCCGATCTCTTCCACCGCGTAGCCGCCTTCCATCACGAATAGTGTGGGCAGTCCGATGCGCTTGAGGCGGGCGCCGATGTCCAGATAGTCGTCGCTTTGCAGGGTGAAGGAGCTGATCGGATCGTTCTCGAAGGTGTCGACCCCGAGGGCGATGATCAGCATGTCCGGGGCGAAGTCCCTGACGCGCGCGATGGCGTCATCCAGCGCCTGCGCCCAACGGGCGTAGTCGGTGCCGCTGGGCAGGGGGTAGTTGACGTTGTAGCCCTCGCCGTCACCTCGTCCGGTCTCGTTGGCGAAGCCGAGAAAGTAGGGAAACTCGTCCATGGGGTCGCCGTGCAGCGAGAGAGTGAGCACGTCGCTGCGCTCGTAGAAGATGTCCTGGGTGCCGTTGCCGTGGTGGAAGTCGATGTCGAGGATGGCGACCCGCTGGTGGCCCTGGTCCAGTGCCCGCTGGGCGGATACCGCCACATTGTTGATGAAGCAGTAACCGCCGTACTGGTCCCGCGCGGCGTGATGGCCGGGCGGTCGGCACAGGGCGAAGGCCGGCGCGCCGCTGTCGAGTACCTGGTCCAGGGCGGTCAGGGCGATGTCCTTGCTGAGTAGAGCCGCCTCGAAGGTGTCGGCGTTCAGCGAGGTTTCTCCGGCCAGGGCGTAGTAGCCAAGACGGCCCTCGATATGGCGGGGTATGGGGCCGCCGGGCATCCGTCGTGTCGGCCAGATATTGGGAATCGCTTCGCCTTCGTAGCCGGCCGCCTGCCAGTCGCGCCAGGCAACCCGCAGAAAGTCGATGTAGTCCGCGTCATGGATGGCCAGCACCGGCTCCAGTCCATGCTCGTCGGGGCCGCGGATCTCGCCGATGGACTCGGTCCTGGCGCGTTCGATGATGTAGTCCACCCGCTCGGGACACTCGAAGGGCGCGACCAGTTGGCCGGCAAACAGCTCGGTGAGAGTGCGACGGTCGCGGGTGGCGTCGCTATGAACGATCAACATGGCGGAGTCTCCTTTGGCAGTTCCGGGGCAAGGTGACGAGTGTGCGGCCTGCATCGCGGCTGTCGCTGTCTACTCGATCACGGCGGCAAAACGGTCGTTGAGTCGGCTCAGCGCCGGGCCGATCAGCGGCAGGTGGCGCTCACGCGACGCCAGGGCCTCCTCGGTGGCGTAGCTCAGGGTGATGGTCTGGGCGCCCAGCCAGCGCAGGGGTTCGGGCTCCCAGCGACGAACCACCTGGTCCAGTGCACAGCCATCGAAGGCCCAGGGGGCCCGTGTCAGCGGTGTGTCCTGTCCACAGAGCATCTCTGCCAGGGTGCGTGCCATCAGGTGGCTGGCGGCGACGCCTTCGCCGGCATAGCCGCCGGCGGTGGCGATGCCGGCTCGCCGATCGATGAGGGCGTGGGGGCGAAAACTGCGCGAGAGGCCCAGGGTGCCGCCCCAGCCGTGGCTGATATCGACCTCGCCGAGGTCGGGAAACAGATCCTGGAGCAGCGCCTTGCGCATCTGGATGTCGCCCTGGGTGATGGAGGCCTGGTGACGCGGACGGGCGTTGAAGCGGTAGCGACCCCTGGCGCCGAAGATCAGGCGACCATCGCGGCTGCGATGGCCGTAGTTGATCAACCGGCTGGCGTCGGCGAAGGTCGGTCGCTGTGCCAGGCCAATGGCGTCCCACTGGCTCTGACTCAAGGGCTCGGTGGCGATCACCAGGCTGGAGACCGGCACCAGATGGGGACGTAGCTGGGGCAGGGTGTTGTAGCCTTCGGTGGCCATCACGATCATCGGCGCGCGGATGCTGCCCTGGGGCGTGGTCACCTTGCCGTCGTCGATGCTCGTCGCCGGGCTTTGTTCGTAAAGCCTGACCTGCATGGCCGCGAGTCGCGCGACCAGCCCATCGATCAGCTTGCCCGGGTGCAGCGTGGCGACCTGACGATGAAAGATGCCACCGAAGGGGCGGCGGAAGCGGGCCCGGTCGCTGAGTTCGTCGGCGGACAGCCAGCGGCAGTCATGCTGGCGATGGCCGAGTTCCAACAGGTGTGCGAGGTAGTCCCGCTGGAGCGCCTCCTGGGCCGGGTAGCGGGCCGCCGCGTAGAGCGCCCCGCCCTTGTGGAAGTCGGCGTCGATGGCTTCCTGCGAGAGGGTCGCGCCGATCTCGTCGACATTGGCGGACAGCAGCTCGCACAGCGCCTGGCGCCGGGCCAGGGGCAGGCCCTTCAGGTGCCGCTCGAGGCCCGCCAGGTTGCCCACCACCCAGCCCCCGTTTCGCCCGGAGGCTCCGTGGCCGAAGCGCCTGGCCTCGAGTACCCGGATGTCCTTCTCCGGGGCCAGACGCTTGAGGTGATAGGCGGTCCACAGGCCGGTGAAGCCGCCGCCGACAATGACCACGTCTGCCTGTTCATCCCCGGTCTGTTCATCGATGGCCTGTTTATCCCCGGTCTGTTCACCGATGGCCTGTTCATCGATGGCCTGTTCAGCAATGGAGAGGGGGGCGAGTGGGACTCGCCCGTTGTCTCGGTGTGACCAGAAGATGGCGTCGTTGGACTCCGCTTTCGTCATCACATGAATCCCAGTACCAGATAGAGGGCGGCGGCCAGCAAGCCGGCCAGGGCCGCGTAGGGCAGTTGGGTAAAGGCGTGCTGGAAGGGCGTGCAGCCGCTGGCCTGGGCCGTCAGCACCGTGGCGTCCGAATAGAAGCAGGCGTGGCTGCCGAAGGTGCTGGCCGAGAGGGTGGCACCGATCACCAGCGTCATGTCGGCGCCCAGATTGTGGCCCAGGGTGGTGACGATGGGCAGGATGATCACGAACACGCCCCAGTTGGAACCGGTGGCGAAGGAGACGAAGCCCATCAGCGCAAAGATGATGAAGGGCAGGATCTGGGCGTTGATCAGCGGTTCGACCGTGGTGATGATGTACTCGTTGAGTCCCAGGGTGGTGTTGACGTCATTGAACATGAAGGCCGCCACCAGCACCGCCAGGGCATCCAGCATCGACTTGAAGCCCTCCAGAATGTTGTCGAAGGTCTCGCCGGGGGTCAGCTTCTTCAGGCCGATGAAGGCCACGATCATGCCGGCCAGGGTCACGAAGATGCCCATCAGGAAATCGAGATCGAAGTACCAGGTGAAGAAGGCCAGCGACATCATCGGCAGCAGGAACATCCAGACGCTGCTGCGTGTCTGGTCCTTGGCCGCCAGGTGGGCGATCTCTTCATCGATGTGCTCGGCGCCGGGCGGCACGCAGCGACCCTCGAGCTGGGCGCGCTGCTCGGCGCGCTTCATCGGACCGAACAGCGGAATCTTGCCGTAGGCGACCAGCGGCACCATGGCCACCGCGATCCACGGATAGAACATGAAGGGGATGGCCTGGATATAGGTCCAGACTCCCTGGCCGTCGGCGGCCAGGCCGTTCTTTTCGATCAGCGCGCCGAAGAACACCGCCCAGGTCGAGATCGGGATCAGTACGCTGATCGGTGCGGCGGTGGAGTCGATGACGTAGGCCAGCATCTCTCGTGACGTCTTGAAGCGGTCCGTCACCTGACGCATCGAGGTGCCGACCGCCAGGGAGTTGAGGTAGTCGTCGACGAACAGCACGATGCCCATGAACCAGCAGCCGAGCAGCGCCCGGGGCTTGCTGGTGATGTAGCGCAACAGGCTTTCGGCGAAGGAACGCGAGGCGCCGGACTTCAGCAGCAGCGCGATGATCGAGCCCATCAGCCCGCATACCGCGATCACCCAGGCCACGTCCTCGTCGGTCAGGACGTTGAGCAGGCTCTCCGACAGGGTCGAGAGGGCGCTGGTCGGCTCGATCAACAGGGTGCCGACGAAGGCGCCGGCCACCAGCGGCTCGAGCGCGCGACGGCTCCACAGTGCCAGCAGCAGTACAACGGCGGTGGGCAGCAGCACCAGCCAGCCGCCTGCGGGGAAAAACGCTTCCATGGATGTCCTCCTGGACGATCATTGTTGTTGGTGAAGCGACCTGGCGATGGCCGTGGGTCGCGTCGATCAGGAGCGTGGCGTGACAGCTATTGGTTGTCGTTGATGTTGGCGTCGTTGATGGTGAAAGGTCCGGTCGATATCGAGCTGCCGACGGCGAGTCGGCGGCGGACGCTCAGCGCAGTTTTTCGCGCAACTGGTAGTACCACATGCCCGCGGCCAACAGGCCGTTGCCGAGGCGCTCGCTGACCGGGATGCGCCAGTGGCGCATGTCGGCGAACAGGTCGAACTCCTCCAGCTGACCGCTGACCGCCCTGGCCATGATGTTGCCAACGATATGCGAGGTGGCGATGCCGTGGCCCGAGTAGCCCTGGGCGTAGAAGACGTTGGGTGACAGCTTGCCGAGCTGAGGGATGCGGTTGATCACGATGCCCGCCTTGCCCTGCCACTGGTAGTCGAGCGCGATGCCCTTGAGCTGCGGGAAGGTGTGTTCGAGCCGGGGGCGCAGTTCGGCGCCGATATCCGCTGAGTCCTGGCCGGAATAGTTGGCGCCGCCACCGAACAGCAGGCGACCGTCGGCGGTCAGGCGGTAGTAGTCGAGCACGAAGCGGGTGTCGTAGACCGCCAGGTCCTGGGGATTGATCGCGGCCTGCTGCTCCCGGCTCAGCGGGGCGGTGGTGACGATGCCGAGAGAGGCGGGGAACAGCTTGCCCTTGAGCGCCTTGCGCTCCAGCCGGTGATAGGCGTTGCCGGCCAGCACCACGCTGTCGGCGTGGATCTGGCCACGCTCGGTGACGACACAGGGGGTAGTGCCGTGGCGAATCTCGGTGACCCGGGTGTCCTCGAACAGCAAGCCGCCCAGGTCCTCAAGGGCGCGGGCCTCGCCAAGACAGAGGTTCAGCGGGTGCAGGTGCATGTTGTAGTCGTTGCGCACCGCGCCATGGTAGAGCTCGGTGCCCACCAGTTCGCGTGTCTGATCGGCGTCCAGCAAACTCAGGTGCCGGGCGATCTCGTGGCCCTGGGCCGCCTCGACGTCGCGCTTAAGCTCGGCCATGTGGCTCGGTCGGTAGGCGGCGTGCAGGTGGCCGAACTTCAGGTCACAGGCGATGGCGTACTTGTCGACACGCTGACGCAGAATGCGGTGGCCTCGCCAGCGAAGATCCCAGACGAAGTTCTCGGCTGCCTCTCGCCCTAGCGGGCCGGAGAGCTGCTTGAGCATGGCATCCTGCCCCGACAGGCTGCCGGTGACCTGACCGCCATTGCGACCGCTGGCCCCCCAGCCGATCCGGTTGGCCTCGACCAGCGCTACCCGGTAGCCACGCTCGGCGAGTTCCAGCGCGGTGTTGACGCCGGTGAAGCCGCCTCCGATCACCGCAACGTCGACCCGATGCTCGCCCTCGAGCCTGGGGTATTCGGCTTCTTCGTGGATGGTCGCGGCGTAGTAGGACGCGCAGCGCGGTTCGCTCATGACGACTCCCTAAACGATGGCAGCTTGTTATTGGTGTGATCACATGTTGTGATCACACTAGCAGGGCTTGCAGATGCGCACAAGATGCGAATTCGACCCTGGGCGGCCCAGGCTGCGGCGTCTCGGCGTGGGCTATCGTCATCGCGATGGGCTAGTCTTGACGCCAGACGCAGGTAGATATCGCCGTGATGGTGGCAGGCCAGCGGCCTGTCGGGTTTTCCGCCGATGGTGACAGACGAGCGGTCGACGGGCGGCCGGCAAAAGAAGCAAAAGGGGAGTGATAGAAAAGTTATAGTGGGTTGGCGTGAGGAGTGAAGTGGAGAAAGGAATGGCGAGGGGAATGGCGAGGGGAATAGAGAGCGGAATGGCAGAAAGGAATGGAGAGCGGAATGGAGAAGGGAATAAAGAGCGGAATGGCTGAGAGGAATGGACAGAGGAGTGACAAGGAAGCGCAATGACCGACGTTCATACTGACAATAGCGATGACGCCATGGTCGCGCCGATCGGCACGGAACCATCGCCTCCGCCCTACCTGCCGGATACCGCCTCGACCCGAATTCACCAGGACCTGAGGCGTCGTCTGTGCGAAGGGGCCTTCAGTCCGGGCGAGGTGCTTTCGATCCGCGGCATCGCCGCCTGCTATGACACCAGCGCCATGCCTGCTCGGGAGGCGCTGCGCTGGCTGGTGAGCGAGGGGGCTCTGCAGTTTGTCGACAGCCGCAAGATCATCGTGCCGCACTTGAGCCGGGAGCGCTTCACCGAGGTGCTGTTCGCCCGCAGGCGGCTGGAAACCGAGCTGGCCCGGCAAGCCTTTATCGCGATCGAGCACCAGCACATCGACGCCCTGGAGGCGCTGGACGATGGCATCAATCGAGCCATCGAAGCTGCTGATCTCAAGAGCTATATGCGTGGCAATCACGCCTTTCACTTTCTGATCTACCGGCTGAGCGGCTCGACGGTATTGCTGCCGCTGGTCGAGCAGCTATGGCAGCAATACGGTCCCAGCATGGGCTTTATCTGCACGCGTTGGGGCGGCTCCGCCATCGCCGACGATCACCATCGTGAGATTACCCAGGCGCTGCGCCGGGGGGACAGGGACGCCTTCTGTCGCGCGGTGACCGCCGACATCGAGCAGGGAATGCGGCTGCTGGACGACTACTACGCCTCGTCGAAGTGATTTCTGGGCTATCTTGATGACGTCCGGCGCCAGTCCTTCGGACCGCCGACCCGAGCATCGAAAGAACGTCGTTGAGTCATCAGGAAAAGCTCATGCAAATCTACCCTTACCTGTTTTTCGACGGCCAGTGTGAAGAGGCCCTGGCGTTCTATGCCGAGCTGATGAACGGCCGAGTGAGCGAGCTTCATCGCTACAGGGACATGCCCGCCGATGCACCTGATGCTGGATGCGGGGAAGCGGGCACACCGTCACCAGAGCACATCATGCATATGCAGATCGAGGTGGCGGGTCATGTGCTGATGGGGTCGGACGCCTCTGGGGAGGCGCCTCAGGGCTTTTCTCTGGCGCTTTCAGTGGACTCACGCGAAGAAGCCGAACGGCTTTGTTCCGGGCTTGCTGAAGGTGGAGAGATCATGTTGCCCCTGTCGGAAACCTTCTGGGCCGAGCGCTTTGCCCTGGTGAAGGATCGCTTCGGCGTCGCCTGGATGGTCATGTATGAAGGCGCACGTGGCGGCTGAATATCGGTGCGTCTTGATGCAGGGCGTCCAGCGGAGCCGGAGGATTCCCAGGCGGCGTTCGCAAGCAGGGGCAAGGAGCACGACAAGCGCTCAAGCATGGGCGGCGAATAGCGACAAGAGAAGGAGGATGGGGGCAAGGATGGAATTTTCAAATGTCAGGGGGCCCTATATCAGCGAGCCCCAGATGCTGCCGGGCTTCGGTGAGAAGAGTGGTATCTACAAGGTCGCTGCCGCTGAGCCTCAATGGCTATCCCGACTGGGGCTTTCCAACGACAGCCAGGCCAATCAGGTCGACCACGGCGGGGTGGACCGCGCCCTGTGTCACTACTGCGCCGATCACTATCCCCGCTGGAGCGAGCGCTATCCCGACGCCGGTGTGGCGCTGGAGGCCGGCGTGCTGGGTGAGAATATTGCGAGCCAAGGGGCCGATGAGCGTGAGGTGCGTATCGGTGACGTCTATCGCATCGGCGAAGCGCTGGTGCAGGTGACCCAGCCCAGGCAACCCTGTGCCAAGGTCGATGCCCGTACCGGCCAGCCGGGACTGGCGCGGGCCTTTATGCAGGAGGCCCGGATGGGCTGGCTCTACCGCGTGCTGGAGGAAGGATGGATTGCTCCGGGGCCTGTCATCGAGGTGGTCGAGCGCGGTGATGAAAGGTGGAGCGTGGAGGCCTGCTGGCGGGTGCTGGAAGACCGCAGGGCGCCCCTGGATACCATGGCCGAATTGCACGGCGTCGAAGCCCTGGCGCAACACTGGAAGGACCAGCTGGTCCGGCGCATGGACTATTGGCGCGGGCGCGCCTGACGCCGAACCGATCGAGCCTGTCTTCTCTGCACCTGTCTCTCGTGTGCCGCTGTCCCCTCTGCCCCAGTCTCCTGGGCTGAAACGACAAGGCCCTGCTGTGTCGCAGCAGGGCCTTGTTGCAGGGGCTTGTCGCAGGGCCTTGTCGTGATCAACCGCAGCGGAGCATCAGATGTCGCTGTCGGCGGCCAGGTCGTTGGCCAGCGCCACTTCGGAGCCGGGCTTGGCGGTCTGAAGCGCGGCCAGGGTGGGGCCGGTTTCCTGCTGGAAGGAGGCCAGCGCCTGACCGGACAGGCTCTGGTTTTCCGGAAGGGCCACGCGCATCGCATTGACCTGATTGTTGTTGACCATGACCTCGTAGTGCAGGTGAGGTCCGGTGCTGCGACCGGTGTTACCCGACAGGGCGATCCGTTCGCCCATGGTCACGCGCTGTCCGGTGCTGACCAGCGGGCGCGACAGGTGCAGGTAGCGTGTCTTGTAGCCATTGTCGTGACGAATCACGATATAGCGACCCGCCGCCGGGTGGTTGCCGACCTTTTCCACGCGACCATTGGCCGGGGTCTCGATGCCGGTGCCGATCGGCATGGCGAAGTCTGTGCCCTTGTGCGGGCTGACGCGGCCGGTGATCGGATGGCGGCGGTTGAGGTTGAAGTTGGAGCTGATGCGGTAGCTGCCGGAGAACGGGTAGCGGTTGAAGGCCGGGTCGAGGCTCTGGCCTTCGGGGGTGTAGAAGTTGTTGTCCTCGGGATTGCGCACCAGCGTCAGGTCCATGCGCTCGCCGTCGTAGGACACCGCCAGCACGCGGGGGTCCAGGCGCTGGCCGTCGATGATGTCGGACTCGACCAGTACCCGGAAGCTGTCTCCGCGACGGGTGTCGCGGCGAAAGTCGAGCTTCTTCTCGAGCACCCGCGCCATCTCCGAGACTTCGGCACGGCTCAGGCCTGCGGCCTCGGCGGAGCGAGCGAAGCTGCCGCTCACGGTGCCGGCGTAAAGGCGTTGTGAGGCTTCGCCGGCACGCTCGATGGTCGCCACGTCAAAGCCTGAATCCTGGCGTTCGATCAGGTAGCCGTCGCGCACGTTCTTCATGATGCGCAGCGCCAGCAGTCGACCGTCCTCGCCAAGCTGATACTCGAAGGTGTTACCGACGCGCCAGCGGGTCAGCACGTTCTGGTCGGGCAGGTCCTCGAGCAGCGCCATGACCTCGCTGTAGCCCAGCCCCAGGGTCTTTTCGGCCATTTCGGCAAAGGTGTCGCCCTGCTGGACGCGATAGGTCTGCCAGGTCGGGACGAACGGCTCGTTGGCCGCAATCTCTTCCTCGAGCACGATCGGGCCTTCATCGAACAGTTCGAGCTCGTCTTCGCTGACATCCTCATAGGAAGTGGCGTCGCTGGCGACGTCCAGTGACTGCTGCTCCAGCAGCCCACTGGCCACGGTGCCAAGCACCACGGCGATATGCAGGGAGCCTTCGTCGAGCTTGAAGGCGGGCGGCTGCGGATTGCCGTCCAACGCAACTGGCGCCGCGGTGGATGAATCAGCGGCGCCAGGAAGCGTGCGAGAGGATTGTAAGGTAAGAGGAGGTAGTCCCGACGATGAACGCATGGCGTTCTCGAACTTGACGTCGGCGTGGGCCTCGTCGACGAAGTCGATGTCGACGATTTCGCTGGCCTTGAGCTGGGAAATCGGGATGTGCTGGCTGGTGGCATCCAGCGCCAGGTCGATGGCTTCGGCGACCTGGGTTCGCTCGAAGTTCAGCGATGGCAGTTCCGGCGAGGCAGACTCTCCTAGCGGAACCAGAACTGACTCCAGCGATTCATTGCCTCGCTGGACGTCTTCGTAGGTGGTGACAATCTTGTGGGCGCCCAGCACGGTGACCATGGTGGCAACGGGTAACAGCAGCAGCTTGTGCGTGCGGGGCAGCGAATGGAGGATTCGCATCATGGTAAAAGGGCCATAGAAAAATTGATGAAGGTAAATATATAGGCTATTGCACCATACCCCATGAAGTATGGTATGCCTAGACTGTATGGCCATACAGCGGATGGCGCATCGCCCGGTGGTTTATGTGACCGGGGGCGCCAGGAATGGATGAAGCTGTGACAAAACCTTGTTCGAACGCTGTTTATTAACTGTTCTTCATTGGACCCTTAGCGTTGAACAAATGCAACCCCCCGGTAAGTCGTAGTGCTTTCTACTCCCCCTGAAGGACGATAAGTCTCATTTTGTTGATATAAGTCCAATGACTGGCCTGGCACCGTAGAAGGCCCCGCGCGCTAGGGGCGTATCGTGACTTTCATCGATGGCAAGTCGTGCCATTGGCGCCGTCGGCTGGCATGCTCAATGGATATCGTCAAAAGGATTCAAGCATGTCGCGTGTCACGCTCGCACAGTGGCAGATGCTCGCCGCCGTGGTCGATCACGGTGGCTTTGCCAGGGCCGCCGAAGCCGTTCACAAGAGCCCTTCGACCCTCAACCATGCAGTGCACAAGCTGGAGGAGCAGTTGGGGGTCAAGGTGCTGGAGCCGGTGGGGCGCCAGGTTCGGCTTACCGAGGAAGGGGCCTTGCTGCTGCGCCGTGCCCGCCAGCTGCTGGAGAGCTCCGACGCGCTCGTGGATATCGCCGCTCGACTGCGGGAAGGCCTGGAGGCCGAGGTGGTGCTGAGCATCGACCAGATCTTTCCCTCGAACGTACTGGCCAAGGCGATGGAAGCTTTCTCCAGCGCTCTTCCGCAAGTCAGGCTGCAATTGCACGAGTCGGTACTCAATGGTGGTGTGGAAATGCTCGAGGATGGCCGAGCCGACCTGGTGGTGTCAGGGGTGACCACATCGGGCTACCTGGGCGAACCCCTGGTCAGCGTGCCTTTTATCGCGGTCGCTCACCCGGACCACCCTCTGCATGCCATGAGCAGGCCGCTGGACCTCAGGGATCTGGAGCACCATCGCCAGGTCGTGGTGAGGGACTCGTCGCAAAGGGCGTCGCGCGATTCGGGCTGGCTCAAGGCCGAGCAGCGCTGGACCGTCAGCCATATCGCCACCTCGGTAGAGATGCTCGAGCACGGGCTGGGGTTTGCCTGGTTGCCCAAGACCCGCATTCGCGACCAACTGGCCAGTGGCCGGCTCAAGCCATTGCCGCTGCAGGCCGGCGGTACGCGTGAGGTGCCCATCCAGCTGTATCATCGCGACGCCGACCGGGCGGGACCCGCCACCAGGGCCATGGCGGAGCATCTGCGCCAGGCTGTCCGGGACTGCAGTTGCTGAGGTCTGGGCACATCGGAGGCAATGGGTTCGAAAGAATCGAAAGGTTGGCGGCAAAATGTGCGCTTGTAGTCGATTCTTTCCACCGTATGCTGGGCTCTCCAAGGCGCTTCACGGGAGAGACCGTATGGGACTGTTAATCGATGGGGTCTGGCACGACCAGTGGTACGACACCGAGAGTACCGGCGGCGAGTTCGTGCGAGAGTCCGCCCAGTTGCGAGACTGGGTCAGCGCCGATGGCGCGCCGGGCCCCGATGGCCAGCCAGGCATCAAGGCCGAGGCGGGACGTTTTCACCTGTACGTGTGTCTGGCCTGTCCCTGGGCCCATCGCACCTTGATCATGCGCCGACTCAAGGGGCTTGACGCGCTGATCGACGTCTCCCACACCAGTCCGCTGATGGGCGACAAGGGCTGGAGCTACAACGAGGCCGAAGGCTCCAGTGGTGACTCGATCAACGGCGTGAGCTTTCATCATGAGCTCTACACCCTGACCGACCCTCACTACACCGGTCGGGTGACCGTCCCGGCGCTGTGGGACAAGCAGCGCAAGCGCATCGTCAACAACGAGTCGGCCGAACTGGTCAGAATGTTCAACTCGGCCTTCGACGAGCTGACCGGCAATCGTCTCGACTTCTATCCCGAGTTCCTGCGCCAGACCATCGACGAGATCAACGCCGACGTCTACGACAACATCAACAATGGTGTCTACAAGGCGGGCTTTGCCTCCGATCAGGCGGTTTACGAACGTCACGTCTCGGCGCTGTTCGCCTGTCTCGACAGGCTCGAGGCGAGGCTTGCCAATCATCGCTATCTGGCCGGAGCCTGGCTGACCGAGGCCGATATTCGTCTGTTCACCACCCTGGTGCGTTTCGATGCCGTCTACCATGGCCACTTCAAGTGCAACCTCTATCGCATCGAGGACTATCCCAATCTGTCGCACTACCTGCGCGAGCTCTACCAGTGGCCGGGTGTCGCCGAGACCGTGGACCTGGATCATATCCAGCGCCACTACTATATGAGCCACGACACCATCAATCCCAACGCCATCGTGCCGTTGGGGCCTGTGCTGAGACTGGATCGGGACCACGACAGAGAGCGTCTGGCCTCAGAAGGCGTCTACCAGGGCTGAGTCAGACGCTGGCGGAGAGGATCCGCTGGTGAGCCGTGGGTGGGGGAGGGGACCGGCTCGTGAGCCGGTCCGGGCGGCTCGATCAGCGTGCGTGCCTGGCCAGCCAGCGATCGAGGGCGTTGGCAAACTCCCGTCGATCACTGTCCGAGTAGCCCTTGGGGCCGCCGGTGTGCTCGCCGCTGGCACGCAGCGTCTCCATGAAGTCGCGCATCTGTACGCGTGCCTTGATGTTGTTGCGATCCAGGGTCTCGCCTCTGTTGGTCATTACCATGGCCCCCTTGTCCAGCGCCTCCAGTGCCAGCGGTAGATCGGCGGTGACCAGCAGGTCACCGGGTGCGATGCGGCTGACGATCTCGTTGTCGGCGGCGTCGAAGCCATGGCTCACCGCCATGGCCTTGACCCACTTCGAACTGGGCAACGGGATCTGGTGGTTGGCGACGAACCAGGTCTGGGTGGTGGTGCGTTCGGCGGCGCGGACGATGATGTCGCGAGCGACTCTGGGGCAGGCGTCGGCGTCGACCCATAGTTGGGGCATTGGTGTCTCCGGGGCAGAAAAAGGGGGCTCGATCATAAAAGGGCTGGTCAGAGCCATGAGTCGATGGTAGCATGCGCCCTCCTCGCATGTGTTGACCCCACCATCATGACGCAGCGACCTCCGACGCCCAAGCGGCCTCGAGAGTTCAAACAGATGCTGCAACGCGCAAGACGCGTTCGAATTGTGAAGATGGAGCACCCGACGTCGATCCCGACGCCCGCGGTGCAAACGGTCGCCACGATGGCTCCACGCAGTTGCGTGAGCCGATGCCAGGTGCGACCGGCGTCCCCGACTCCGAATGTTGACAACAGACTTGTTGACCTTGCTCTACCACGAGTAGAGCGACGTATTTCTGTTCGCCCCGAATACGGGCGCGTCAGGGACGCCAACCACGTTATTTTGCCGGTAACCCCGGCCTACCAAGGTGTGATTCATGACCTCGACGACTGTCGCTTCACCGTCTTTTGGTGATCTGGCCCTGCTGCCTGCCGTTCTCTCCGCCATCGAGACCCTGGGCTACGAGACTCCCTCGCCCATTCAGGCGCAGACCATTCCAGCCCTGCTGGAAGGCCGCGACATGCTGGGCCAGGCCCAGACCGGCACCGGCAAGACCGCTGCCTTCGCGCTCCCCATCTTGTCTCGTATTGAACTCGATCGGCGTGAGCCCCAGGTGCTGGTACTGGCACCGACCCGCGAGCTGGCTCAGCAGGTAGCCGTCTCCTTCAGCAAGTACGGCCAGAACCTCAAGGGTCTGGAAGTCGCCACCCTGTGCGGCGGCCAGGAATACCGTGAGCAGCTCAGCGCGCTGCGTCGTGGCGCCCAGGTAGTGGTCGGTACCCCCGGCCGCGTCATCGATCACCTGGATCGTGGCAGCCTCAAGCTTTCCGGCCTCAACGCTCTGGTGCTGGACGAAGCCGACGAGATGCTGCGCATGGGCTTCATCGACGACGTCAAGCGTGTTGTCGCCGATACCCCCGAGAACGCCCAGCGTGTGTTCTTCTCGGCGACCCTGCCCACCGAGATCGAGCGCATCGTCAATCGCTACCTGGTGGATCCGGTCAAGGTCGCCATCGAGGCGCGTACCACCACCGCCGAGAGCATCGAACAGCGCCTGGTGCGCGTCGATGGTGGCGCCAAGCTGGAAGCGCTGTCGCGCATCCTTGAAGTCGAGCCGGTGGACGCCGCCATCGTGTTCGTGCGCACCCGTGCCGCCTGTACCACTCTGATGGAGCAGCTGTCTGCGCGTGGCGTCAACGTCGCCAGCCTGTCCGGTGATCTGGACCAGAGCCTGCGCGAGCGCACCATCACTCGCCTCAAGCGCGCCAAGGTCGATGTGCTGATCGCCACCGACGTGGCCGCTCGTGGTCTCGACGTGCCGCGCATCACCCACGTCATCAACTATGACCTGCCCCAGGATGCCGAGGCTTACACCCACCGCATCGGCCGTACCGGCCGTGCCGGCCGCAACGGTGTGGCGATCACCTTCGCCGGCTTCCGTGAAGGCCGCAAGGTAGGTTGGCTCGAGCAGGCCACCGGCCAGAAGATGGCGGTCATGGAGCTGCCCGACGAGGCCGCCATTCGTGCCCACCGCGACAACGTCTTCCATCAGCGCGTGATCGCCTCCGTCACCAAGGGTGCCGAAGAGCAGCGTGCTCTGGTCGAGCGTCTGGTCGAGGAAGGCTACGATCCCATCGAGCTGGCCTGTGCCTTCTCCGCCATGGCGCGCGCCGACGAGGCACCCATCGGTCGCCTGCAGGCGCCGCGCAAGGAGCGCAATGACCGCGCCCCGCGTGACGGCAAGCCGCAGCGTCGCCGCGAGAGCCGTGGACCCAGCGAAGGCATGACCCGCTACCGCGTCTCCGTCGGCCACAAGGATGGCGTCAAGCCTGGCCAACTGGTCGGAGCCCTGGCCAACGAAGGTGGTATCGAAGGCGCCCGTATCGGCCGCATCGACATCCGTAACGGCTTCTCCACCGTGGAGCTGCCCAATGGTCTGCCGGCCAGCATCCTGGCCAAGATGGCACGTGCCCGTGTGGCCGGTCGTCCGCTGGAAATCAGCGAAGACCGTGGCGGTGATCGCGCTGAGCGTGGTGGCGAGCGCAGCGGCGAGCGTGCTCCCCGTCGTCGTCGCGATGACGAGGCGCCTGTGCGTCGCCAGTCGCGCGCCTGATCGAGGTGCCAGGGGCCTGAGCCGACAGCTGGTACAAGGCCCCTGTTGATCCGATGACGCATCGGATCACGACAAGGCAAGTTTCGTGAACGGGCCGGTGGATATCCACCGGCCCGTTTGCGTGTGCATGTTTCGCTGGCTTCCTGGGCGTTGGCTCCCGGGGATCGGGCCCGATGTTCATCCCATTCCCTTGCATGTCGACTTTCTCCCCGCCTGACCTACGTCAACCTCTGACCCGATGCTGCCGCTCCTGATGGTCGAAGCACGACATAATGTTGCAAAGTGTAACATCCAGGTGCGGTGACAGGGTCTCTCTTGTCCCGGCCGGGCTGAAGGCATGATTGCAATGGAGAGCGACGGGACATGGAACGGAAAACAGGCAAGGGATGGCTGCTTGGCGTCATGCTTTTTACCCTGGCAGGCAATGGATACGCCGCCACCGGCACCATCACGATATCCGGGAAGGTGCTTGCCACGACCTGTACGGTAAAGGTCAACAATGCGGGAACCGGGGATGGCACTGTGGTGCTTCCCACGGTCAGTGTCAGCGATTTGAAGAGCGGTGAGACGGCGGGTGACACCTCCTTCACCATCGACATGAACTGCTCCGCTGCCGTGGACAATGTGAAGCCGTACTTCGAGCCTACCAATGTCGATGCCGCCACCGGCTATCTGGTGAATACCGCAGGTACCGGCGGCGCCAAGAACGTCGAGATACAACTGCTCGACCATACCAACAAGGTGATCAATCTGATCGCCAATGATGCCACCGCGATGGATCTGGCCGACGACACCACGGCGACTCAACTTCGCTACACCGCGCGCTATTACGCCAGTGGCGCGGACGCCGTCGCGGGGACCGTCAGCACCTCAGCGGTGTATACCCTGAACTACCAATAGATCTCGCAGTCCGCCCGCACTGGCAGAAGTGCGCGGAGGTAGGGCGTCTGGCAAGGCTTCATAAAGGCTACAGAAAGGCATAGGGATCATGCGTGTACGGGAGTCGTGGGGAAGGGGAGTGGCGCTGTTGGCGCTGGTGGCGCTTTGCAGCCTTGTCAGTCGTGTCGATGCCAGTGTGGTGGTTTCGGGCACCCGGGTGATCTACCCCGCCGATGCCAGGGATGTGAGCGTCGCGCTGACCAATGCGGGCGATACGCCGTCGCTGGTGCAGGTGTGGATCGATCGTGGCGACCCGGACTCCACGCCGGAGAGTGTCGAGGTGCCGTTTCTGACGACACCGCCGGTGACACGCATCAATGCCCATGGAGGACAGGCGATTCGGATCGCCTATCTGGGCGAGGTGGCGCCTGTCGATCGCGAGTCTGTCTACTGGTTGAACGTGCTGGAGGTGCCCGCCACCCAGGCGGCGCCGGACCGAAACGTGCTGCAGCTGGCATACCGCACCCGCATCAAGCTGTTCTATCGACCCGTCGGGCTTGCCGCTTCCCCCGAGCAGGCCGCCGAGCAGCTTCACTGGGAGCTTGAGCGGGGGCCAGGCCGCTGGACGCTGGTGGCCCGTAATGAGAGCCCCTACAGTGTGTCGCTTCGTCGGGTCGGGCTAGGCAACGAAGAGCACCAGGTCACGGCTCGTGGCAGCCTGATCCCGGCCCAGAGCTCCCGCCGTTTCGGCATCGAACCGCTGGCAACCTCCCAGGGTTTCTTCGATTGGATCAATGACTACGGGGTGACGCAGCGGCGCCGATTCGAGCTGTGAAACGTCTGTCTGGCACAGCAGCCGGCAAGGTTCGAGGCTTGCGGCGGCACGGAGGCCTGTCTGTGCTCATTGCGCTGGGGCTGTCCCTCGTCACCGACGCCGGTCTGTCCGCCCGGGCCGACGACGGTAGCAGGGTGACCGGCGGTGCGTCCGAGCGCCGGGTCGAGTACGCCTTCAACGCCAAGCTGCTGAAAGGATCACTCCAGGGCATGGACCTGACCCGCTTCGAGCAGGGTATGACGGTCCCCCCTGGTCGCTATGAACTCGACGTTCTGGTCAATGGCCAGGCGTTCGGTCGCGAGACGGTGACGATCGGTGAGGACCCGGAAGGGACGCGTCTGTGTCTGTCGCTTGATGCGATAAAGCGCCTGCCGCTGAAGCCCGCGGCAGGGGGAGGCGACTCAGGCCGCGAGTGCGTCGATCTGGCCGCTCGCTATCCCTACGTCGATAGCTCGACCGACTCGGCGAACATGCGACTTGAACTGAGCGTGCCCCAGGCCTATCTGCGGCATCGCGTCAGGGGAAAGGTGCCGGCCGAGGCGTGGCAGGACGGCATCAATGGCGCCTTTGTTCGCTACAACAGCAATGCCTTCCGTGGCGAGCGCGACGGGCAGGAGTCCCGTGAGGACTATCGACTCGGGATCAACGCCGGGGTGAACCTCGGCGGTTGGCAGCTTCGTCACAATGCCAGTCTCGATGACGCCAGTGGCGAGACCGCCCACTATCATGTCACCAACACCTACCTGCGCCACGACGTGACGCCCTGGCAGGCCGACCTGGTCATCGGCGAGTATCAGACCTCCGGGATGGGATTCGAGTCGATACCCTTCACCGGCGTCCAGCTCGCCAGCGACGATGCCATGCTGCCTCCTTCCCGGCGGGGCTACGCCCCGGTAGTGCGAGGCACCGCTCGCACCAACGCCAGGGTGACGGTCCGTCAGGGGGAGGACGTCATCTACGAGACCAGCGTGACGCCCGGCCCCTTTGCCATCGACGACCTTTACGCCACCAATGTGGCTGACGACCTTGAGGTCACCATTACCGAAGCCGACGGCAGCGAGCGCGCCTTCGTGCTGCCCTATACCTCGGTGGCACAGTTGCTGCGACCCGGCGCCCATCGCTTCCACCTGACCCTGGGGGAGTATCGGGATGACGGCCTCGTCGACCTGCCCCGGTTCGTTCAGGCCGAATACCGACGCGGGGTCAGCAATCGGCTGACGCTATACTCCGGCGCCATCCTGGCCGAGGACTATATGGCGGGGCTTGCCGGTGGCGCCGTGTCGACCCTGTTGGGCGCCTTCGCGCTGGATGCCACCATGACCCGGGCGAATCACCTGGAGGCGCTGAGCGGTGAGCCGGAGAGCCCGCGTGGCGAGAGCTTTCGTGTGAGCTACAACACCCGTTTTGATCCCACCGACACCGAGCTGTCGGTGGTCAACTACCGTTTTTCCAGTCAGCACTATCTGAGCCTTTCGGACGTTGCGCTGCTGCGCGATGATGCAACGACATCCTCACCACGGGACCGTGAACGCCAACGTCTCGAGGTCAATCTGACCCAGACCCTGGCCGGCGGCACCAGGCTTTTTGCCTCTGGCATCAGCGCCGACTACTGGGATCGCGAGGACGCGACCACCTATCAGGTCGGTGTCAGTCGTGGCTTCTCCTGGGGCACCCTGAGCGCCACCGCAGGCCGTAGCGAGACCGAAGGCGACTACACCAACGAGTTCTACCTCAATCTCAGCGTTCCGCTGGGAGGCCACCTGCAACTGACCTCCAATCTGGCCCATCGGGGCGATCATCGCTCGGGCCAGTTGAACCTCAGCGGCGACAGCGGCGCGCTGAACTATGGTGTCTACGTCAATCACAGCCGTGATGACCGGTCGCACGATTCAAGCTATGGCGGCAACCTGGGGATGGACACCTCCAGGGTACGTCTTGGCCTCAACCTCAGCGCCGGAGATGACTACCGCAGCTACAGCGCCAGCGCCGATGGCACCGCCATTGCCTATGCGGGTGGCCTGGTGCTGACACGGGATCAAGGCGAGACCATGGCGGTCATCGAGGCGCCGGGCGCCAAGGGCGCGGCGATTTCTCAACATGACCAGGTGTTGCTGGACGGGCGAGGCAAGGGGGCGATCAGCGGACTGACACCTTACCGCTACAACCGGGTGGCGCTGGATCCCTCCGGCATGACCGATGGCGTCGAGATCAAGGGCAATGCCAGGCGAGTAGCGCCTCGCCGAGGCGCTATCGTCAGGCTGACCTACGACACCCTGGTGGGGGCGCCGACCCTGGTGCGGGTGACCACGCCGGCGCCTTTCGGCGCGCAGTTGATCGACGCCGATGGAGACGTGCTGGCGGTGCTGGGTCAGGGGCGCATGGCAGTGGTCAGGGGAATCGATGCACACCGCGGCTATCAGCTTCGCTGGGGGCCGAGCCCGCGGGAGCGCTGCCGCCTGACACTGGAGCCGCAACGCGAGGCAACGCCGCACCAGGGTGCCGCGCCGCGTATCGCCCAGCGCCAGGCGACCTGCTTGCCTGGAGATGTCTCGTCTGGCTAGCTTCGCCGATCGAACAGGGTCAGGGCGAAGGCGTCCAGCAGGCTGCTGGCCTCGGGGGTCTCGACCACAGACCGCTCGAGTGCCTCGACGTCCTCGTCCTGAGCGACAAGAATATCGCGCTGGTGTGCCAGGTAGGCTGCGGTCACCTGGACGGTGAATTCCGGGTGGAACTGCACGCTGTACTGGGCAGGGCCATAGCGCAGGGCCTGGTTGGGGTCATGGTCGTTGGCCGCCAGGACCGTGGCGGTCTCGGGGCGTGACAGGGCGCTCTGGGCGTGGGTCAGCTGGGCGGCGAAAGCATCGGGCAGCGCACCGAACAGCGGGTCCCCGCGACCGGCCTCGGTCAGCGTGAGGGTACGCGAGCCGCATTCTCGCCCCCGGGGGTGGTAGCCGGCGCTGCCGCCGAAGGCTTCGGCCATCAGCTGGTGGCCATAGCACACGCCAAACAGTGGCAGGCCGTGGTCGAGTGCCTCCCTCAGCCAGGGTTTCAGCGCTTCGCTCCAGGCTTCCCGGTCGGACACCATGGCGTGGGACCCGGTCACCATCACCCCGTCCTGATCAGAGATTGCCGGCAGCGGCTGGCGGCGAACGTCGATCACCTCGATGACGCCGCCACGACGACGAAAGCCGTCGAGACGTGCGCTGAACAGGTCCTCGAAGTCGCCGTGCTCGGCGACGACATCGGCGAAGCTGTCGCCGGTCTTGAAGATGGCAAGGCGAGGCGGCTCAACAGGCCTCGCCGGGCTTGAAGCAGTGTGGGTCACGGTCTTGGCTCGAAAAGGGGAATCCAGGGGCGCTTGCAGGTGTAGATTCAGCCGCGCGTGAGGCGATCACCGAGGGCGACCATGAAGCGGCTGCCGGCGTCGAGCTGTTCGCGCTCGATGTATTCGTCGGGCTGGTGGGCCTGGCTGATGCTGCCGGGGCCGCAGATTACCGTGGGCAGGCCGGCGAGCTGGAACTGACCGGCCTCGGTGGCGTAGGCCACGGCGGCACCGTCGGGGCTGTCTCCGAGCAGTTCGCGGCACAGGCCCAGCGCCTCGCTGTTGTCACGATCGGCCAGGGCCGGCACGGTGGTGTTGAGCGCCTCGGTGGTGATCGAGGCCTCGGGGGCGCGCTGGCGCATGCGGGCTTCGAGTTCGCGGGCGGTGGCCTCGACCCGGGCCAGCAGCTCCTTGGCGTCATCGGTGGGCAGGTGGCGAATTTCCCATTCGAAGCTGCAGCGCCTGGCCATGATGTTGATGGCGGTGCCACCCTCGATCTTGCCCACGTGCAGGCTCGAGTGGATCACGCTGAAGGCCTCGTCGACCCGACCCTCTTCCTTGAGCTCCGCCATCACGTCCTCGATGCGGGTGACCAGGCGGGCGGCGACGTGGATCGCCGAGACCCCTTGATACACCTGGCTCGAGTGGGCTTCGCGTCCGATCACCGTGGTACGGAAGTTGCTGGCCCCCTTGTGGGCCACCACCGGCTCCATCAGGGTCGGCTCGCCGACCACCACGGCGGCAGGGCGGGGGTGTTCGGCCATCAGCGTCTCGATCATGCGCGGGGCGCCGACGCAGCCGATTTCCTCGTCGTAGGACAGCGCCAGCCAGATCGGCACCTCAAGCTCCAGTTCGCTCCAGCGCGGTACTTCGGCCAGGGCGCAGGCGATGAAGCCTTTCATGTCACAGGTGCCGCGACCGTACAGGCGCCCGGCATTGTCGCCCTCGCCGGCGGTCAGGGTGAAGGGATCGCTGGTCCATGGCTGGCCCACCACCGGCACCACGTCGGTATGGCCCGAGAGCACCACACCGCCCTCGACCGCCGGGCCGATGCGCGCCAGCAGATTGGCCCTGGAACCGTCGTCGCTCTCGACCCGCCAGTGATCGACGCCGTAGCGGTCGAGCCACTCTTCGACGAAGGCGATCAATTCCAGGTTGGAATCCCGAGACACGGTGGCAAAGCCCACCAGGGTCTTGAGCAGGTCGTGTGCGGTCATGAAGGCTCCGTCGACTGAGGTCACAAGGAGCGTCAATGTACCATGGCCAGGCGACGCGCCCCAGCGTATCGCCCCGGGTTACCGCCCGAGCACGCCGCTCTCCCGGATCGCCCAAGACTGGTCCGCCCAAGACAGGAACCGCCCAAGACTGGTTCGCCCAAGACTGGGTCGCCCAACAGCGACGTGCGGGGCGGACCGGGTTCAGTCGGACAGCGCGACCCGACTCTCGCCATTGCCGGCGGGATGCACCTGGATCTGCACCGGAATGCGCTCATGCATCTCCTGGACGTGGGAGATGACCCCGACCCGTCGGCCCTGGGCCTGGAGGCCGTCGAGGGCGTCCATGGCCAGCGCCAGCGACTGGGGGTCGAGGCTGCCGAAGCCTTCGTCGATGAACAGCGACTCGATGGCCAGCTCCCCCGAGGCCAGCGAAGCGAGCCCGAGCGCCATGGCCAGTGACACCAGAAAGGTCTCGCCGCCGGATAGCGAGTGCACCGAGCGACGCTCGTCGGCGACGTCCTGATCGATCACCAGGAGCCCCAGCGGGCTGCCCCCTCTCACCAGACGGTAGCGCCGGCTGAGGCCCGCCAGGTGGACATTGGCCTCGTCGATCAGGCGCTCCAGGTTCCAGGCCTGGGCGATGCGCCGGAAGGTCTTGCCGTCGGTGGCGCCGATCAGCTCGGCGATGCGGCCCCAGCGATGATGCTCGGCCCTGGCCCTTTCCAGGGCCTCGAGGCCGTCACGTTGGCGCTGCCGGCGTCGATCATCGTCGCGCACGGCGTGCAGGGCGCCATCGCGGCGTTGCTGGGCGGCCTCCAGCCGCGGCCGGTTGGCCTCACGTCTGGCGTCGAGGTCGGCCTGGCGTGCATCCAGCTGGCGTTGGGTGGCCTCGTCGAGCAGTGTCTGCGGGTCCTGCTCCGGCAGATGGCGGGTCCGCCAGGCGCGCC